>JBNKOQ010000134.1:0-8541 GCA_050294735.1 Roseibium sp.
GTCGCCCTTGCCATCCGGAGCGGTATAGCTCCGGTCGCCATTCATTTTGCGGGTGACCGTCTTGCCGCCTTTTTCAAACGTTTCCTCCAGATCGCCTTTCAGCAGACCGAGCCAGTTCGAATAAACGACAACCTTGTCTTCGGCATCAACGGCGGCAACGGAGTCCTCGCAATCCATGATGGTGGACATGGCAGATTCCAAAACGACGTCGGCGATATGGGCCTTGTCGGTTTTCCCGATCGGGTGCGCCGCATCGATGATGATTTCCAGGTGCAGGCCGTTCTTTTGAAGCAGCACTTTGGACGGAGACGCCGCGGAGCCAGTGTAGCCAACGAATTGTGAGGGATCCGCCAATGCCTCGGAGCCGAGCTTCAGCGCACCGCCTTCAACGGAAAGGCCCGTGATACCGGCCCAAGACCCGGAGGCAAGAGGCGCGGCTTCATCCAGCACCTTTCGCGCATGCGCAATGACTTCGGCGCCACGGGCGGGATCGAAACCACCTGCGGCAGGTGTCGAGCCCATCGCATCCGTGCCGTAGAAAGCATCATAGAGCGATCCCCAGCGGGCATTGGCGGCGTTCAGCGCGTAACGGGCATTCATCACCGGAACGACAAGCTGGGCGCCCGCGACAGTCGAGATTTCCGGATCAACATTGGATGTGCCAACAGAAAACGCGTCCCCCTCGGGAACCAGATAGCCGATCTCTGTCAGAAATGCCTTGTAGGCGGCCATGTCCGGCACACCCGGATTGGCTTGATGCCAGGCGTCGATCTTGGCTTGCAGCTCATCGCGCTTCGCCAGCAGGGCCCGGTTCTTCGGCGCGAGATCGTGGACAATTTCGGAAAGGGCTTTCCAGAAAGCCTCCTGGTCGATGCCAGTTCCAGGCAAGGCCTTGTCATTAACGAAGCCATAGAGGTCTTCGGCGACCTGAAGGCCGTTTGCGTCGATGCGCGCCGTCATGTCGGTATCTCCTTCGAAAAACATTCCTGCCCGCCGGTCACTTCGGCGTTCAGGTTACAAACCTCTGAGTGCGGCCTTACCGGTAAAAGAGGACAGTGCTCCCCTGTAACCACCAATCAGCCAATCTTGCCACCTTTTCCACGGTCAGTGCCCTATCCGTCAATATATTGATAATCTCAATTACCTTTTCCGAAATGGAAATAATAGTTTTCATTCCATCTGGCGATTTAGTTCGTTTCCCTTACGATGCACCTTGCAGCAGGAGAAAATTTCTGCGAAGCCGTTTGAACATCAAGATCAATATCCGCACAGCCCTTTATGGAACGGACTTTGCGGTTTCAGACCAAAGTCCGGTGCCTGTCCTGGCACCGAGAGGGAGATACATGTCCTTCGCGGCAGCGCTATTTCGTGGACGCATCTTCGGCAATGCCTTCGTCCTGCTAACGCTGACCACCCTGTTTTGGGGCGGCAACACCATCGCCAGCCGGCTTGCCATTGGTGAAGTCTCACCAATGGTCGTCGTCGCGTTGCGCTGGGTGATCGTTAGCGCAATCATGCTGGCCATTACCTTCCGCAGCCTGAAGAAAGAGTGGCCGCTCATTCGCGCCAACCTCGGGCGTATGACCTTGATGGCCACCTTCGGGTTCACCGGCTTCAACACTCTCTTCTACATCGCGGCCCATCACACGACGGCGGTGAACCTTGGAATTATTCAGGGATCAATGCCGGTTCTCGTGCTGATTGGCGCGATGATAACCTACGGTGTCCGGGTTCGCGCCCTGCAGGCAATCGGCATTTTCATCACCCTGGCAGGTGTGGCTCTCGTTGCTGCCCAAGGAGACCTAGGGATACTTCTCAATCTGTCGATCAATCCCGGCGACGGTCTGATGCTTATCGCCAGCCTGTTTTATGCCGGTTACACATTGCTGCTGCGCAACCGGCCGAAGATATCCGGGCTTGTCTTCTTCACAATCCTGTCGCTTGTTGCTGCCGTGACTTCTCTGCCCGGCCTCGCCTACGAGTATTCGACCGGCGCCCTGCAATGGCCGACAGCGAAAGGATGGCTCGTCGTCCTTTATATAGCTTTCCTGCCATCCAGCCTTGCCCAGATCTTTTTCATGCGAGGCGTCGAGCTGATCGGCCCGGCACGAGCCGGGGTTTTCATCAATCTGGTGCCCATTTTTGCCGCGGGTCTGGCCATTGTGATCCTTGGAGAACCATTCCGCCTGCATCATGCCATTGCTCTGGCTCTGGTTCTCGGAGGCATCGCGCTGTCCGAACGCAAATCGGGCAGCGCTTAAGCGCGGCAGCCCGGAATGCTCTGAAAAGCAATGTGTCTTCGCCGGAAAGCCATTGATTCGGCCCGCGGGCTATTAGGGCTTCCTGTCCGGACGGGGCAAAAGCCCATAGAGTATCAGGTCAAAAACCGCATCACGGTGAACTGCGGTGTCGACCGCTGGAGCGTTTAAAAACAAAAGGCGCCAGATATTCAGCGAGACGGGTGGGCCAAGGAGGATTTCCGGATTGGCAAGCACCGGTGCCTGTCTGATCTCGCCTGCTTCGGCCAAAGTGTCCAGATAATCTCTCAACCTGCTGATAAGCGGAGCAACGAATTGTGTGTAATGGTCGCGCGTCAGGTCCGGAAACCGTTCCGCTTCCAGGATGAGCAAGCGTATGAGCTCCCGCTGGCGCCGGTCACTTGCTATCAGATCATAGATAAAACCCAGGAAACTTCTGAGGATCTCCTCGGCGCTGCCGCCTTCGAGCGACTGCAGGGCAACGACCTGCTCAGACGCAGGGGACATCAAGTCCCGGACCATCGTCTCGAAAAGATGTTCCTTGTTCTCAAAATAGACGTAGATGGTTCCCTTGGTGACATTGGCACGCGCGGCTATGTCTTCCAGCCTGGTCCCGGCAAAGCCATTTTGTGAGAACTCCTCGAAGGCTGCTTCCAACAGTTCTCCCGGGCGCTCTTCTTTTCTTCGCGTGCTCATGCGGCATTCCCTCCTCGGAGCGACTGGCTCGGGACCTAGAGGCAAGTCTCATCGACGGATCAGAGCGGAGACTTATTCCAGGAGCGGAGGCTATCGGCTACCGTACTCTCACCGGCGAGTTAGCCTAGTTCTGGCTTTTTTTCAAGAAAGTTATTGACTAACCAGTCAGTAAATAACATCTGTAGCGGGAAGAGGTAAATATGGCCCAAAGTCGCTGCCAGAACGCCTCTGGACGGAGATCTATAGATGAATCTGGGGTTCAAAGCCGGCTTTGCGGCGCTATTGCTTTTGGCTGGCTATACGCAGTGTGCCATGGCTGAATCTGGGCGCGACCTGCTGATCGTGAAAACAAGTGTTGTGAAGTTTGCTCAGTACATGCCGGAACTCGCCGTGACCGGGGATGTTGAGGCCCGCTACCACAATGACCTGGCATTTCGAGTGTCCGGGCGGGTCAGTGACCGGCTGGTCGACATCGGCGATCACGTCACAAAGGGACAGATTCTTGCGAAATTGGCACCGGAGGAAAAACAGGCAGACCTGGAGGCCGCGCAAGCCAGCGTCAACTCCATAAAGGCAACGCTGCGTCAGGCATCTCTCACACTGAAGCGGCAAAAGGCCCTGTTGGCAAAGGGGTTCACAACCCTCAGCGATCATGACACGGCTCAAGAGGCATACCGGGTCGCCAAGGGCAATCTTGATGCGGCGGAAGCCAGGTTGTCCGAAGCGGAACAGAGCCTGGATGACACGATCTTGCGAGCTGAAGAAAATGGCGTGATCACGGCGCGCCAGGCTGAGGTCGGGCAGGTCGTTCAGCCAGGCGGAACCGTATTTTCCATCGCCCGCGACGGCTCACGCGACGCGGTTTTGAAAGTGTTTGAAGCTTTCCTGGCCAATCGTCTGGCCTCACCGGAATTCCGGGTGCACCTTGTCTCGGATCCCGAAGTGAAAGCCGTTGCCCATTTGCGCGAAACATCTCCGACGGTTGACCCAGCCACCGGCACCGTCAAACTCAAGCTGTCGATCGATAATCCCCCTGCTTCCATGACACTTGGCGCGCCGGTGACCGTGGTTGCGAACCTGACTGCGCAGCGCGTGGCAATTCTTCCCTGGAGCGCCCTGGCTTCAATTGACGGCAAGCCCGCTGTTTGGGTCGTTGATCCGAAAACCTCAAAGGTTGATATGCGTCTCATACAGATCGCGCGTCACGAGACGGAACGCATCCTCATAAGCGATGGGCTTGAGGACGGCGAGACCGTCGTCACTTTCGGGGCGCAGCTGCTTAGTCCGGGGCAGGTGGTGGCACCTCGCGAGGGAGATGCTGGATGATGTCCATTCCTTTCCGTTCACTCATTGCCGTTCTGCTTCTTTTGCTCGCCGCCTGCAAAGAGGAAAAAGCGGACGCCGAAATCACCCGGCCGGTGTTGTCCATTGTCGCGGCTTTCTCCCCCGCGGTCCAAAGCGAATTCACGGGCACCATCGAGCCCCGTTACAGCACAGACCTTGGATTCCAGGTCCTTGGCCGCATTGTTTCCCGTAAGGTCGACATCGGGGATCGCGTGCAGAAAGACGAGTTGATCGCTCTGCTTGACCCCAAGATATATGAGTTTTCCGTGAATGCGGCGAAAGCCAGCCTGACCTCCGCGGAGGCGCAGTTGACGAATGCAAAGGCATCGGAATTGCGGTTCGAGGCGCTGTCCAAAAGCGGCGTCTCCTCCGCATCGGAGCTTGATGCGGCGAGACAGGCAAAAGAGACCGCCGAAGCCACTGTTTCAAATGCCAAGGCAGAGTTGCAAAAGGCCGAGGAACAGCTGGGTTACACCAGGCTGACGGCAAGTTTCGACGGCGTTGTAACGGCGGTCGAGGCCGAAGTCGGGCAAGTGGTTGCCGCCGGAGAAACCATTATGACCGTTGCCCGTATCGATCAGCGCGACGCGATCATCGACATTCCCGAAAGCATGGTCAACCGGTTGAAAGATAGCGACTTTATCGTCACCCTTCAGGCTTTCGATGCGCAGCCTGTGAAAGCGAAAGTGCGGGAGATCGCACCTCAGGCCGACAGCGTGACCCGGACCCGGCGCATTCGCATGACGCTCGATAACCCGTCCGACAGCTATCGTCTTGGGTCCATCGTCACCGCCCGGTCTCTCGATCACGAAACGGCGGTCATGTCTCTGCCCCTGAGCGCCCTGCTTGAGGAAGATGGAAAGAGTTTTGTCTGGGTCGTGGATGAAGCTCAAAAACGGGTGCGCAAACAGCCAATTTCAATCGGCAGGAAAACCGGGCACGAGTTCATTGTTCTTGAGGGCGTCGATCCCGGAATGCGGATCGTCACGGCTGGCGTACATGCCCTGACAGATGGCCAGGAAATCTCATTTGGCGAAGAGAAGCGTTCATGAAAAAATTCAACCTTTCCGAATGGGCGCTCAATCACCGCTCCTTGATGTGGTATTTCATGATCCTCTCGGTTGTGGCCGGTGTTTTGTCGTACATCAATCTTGGCCGCCAGGAAGATCCTGATTTCTCGATCAAGACCATGCTGATCCAGGCTAAATGGCCCGGAGCCTCGACCGAAGAGACGATCAATCAGATCACGGACCGTATCGAGAAGAAGCTCGAGGAGCTGGCTTCGCTCGATTATACGAAAAGTCTCACCTCCCCCGGGTCCGCGGTCATTTATGTCAATCTGAAAGACACAACCAAACCCAAGGATGTGCCGCGCATCTGGACCAAGGTCCGCCAGATGATGGCGGATATTTCGTCCGAGTTTCCGTCCGGTATCATTGGCCCATTCTACAACGACGACTTTGGCGATGTTTTCGGCAATATCTATGCCTTCACCGGCGATGGCATCAGCTTCCGCACACTGCGCGATTATGTCGAAGGCGTCCGCAGCCGCGTCTTGACGATTCCGGCCGCGGGCAAGGTCGATCTGATCGGGGAACAGGACGAAATTGTCTATCTGGAATTCTCGATCCGCAAACTGGCGGCCATGGGCTTATCCCAGGAAAGTATCATTTCGACCCTTCAGGCTCAGAATTCGGTCGTGCCGTCCGGGGTCATGCAAGCCGGACCGGAACGTGTCAGCCTGCGTGTCGACGGGCAATTCAAATCTGAAAAAGACCTGGAGAATGTGAACCTGAGGGTCGATGGCCGCTTCTTCCGCCTCAGCGATGTGGCCACGGTCAGCCGCGGGTATGTCGATCCACCCTCCAATCTTTTCCGCTATAACGGACAGCCTGCGATTGGCTTGGCAATCGGCATGAAAGCCGGTGGAAACCTGCTGGAATTCGGCGATGCCTTGCATGAGGAAATGAACAAGGCCATAGCGGAACTTCCTATCGGAATAGGCGTTCATCTTGTCGCCGATCAGCCGAAAGTCGTCGAGGAGTCCGTCGGGGGATTCACGAAGTCCTTGTTTGAGGCTGTTGTCATTGTCCTGGTAATCAGTTTTATCAGCCTGGGTGTCCGGGCCGGCTTCGTCGTTTCCCTTTCGATCCCCCTGGTTCTGGCGATGACCTTCGTGTTCATGGAATATGCAGGGATTCCGCTGCAACGCATTTCCCTTGGCGCACTGATTATCGCGCTTGGCCTTCTGGTCGATGATGCCATGATCGCGGTCGAGATGATGGTTGCCCGCCTTGAAATAGAAGATCCGCTCCACAAGGCTGCGACCCATGTCTATACGTCCACCGCATTTCCCATGCTGACCGGCACCCTGGTGACCGTCGCGGGCTTTATTCCTGTCGGCCTGAACTCCAGCAACGCCGGTGAGTTCACCTTCACCTTGTTCGTGGTGATCGCGGTTTCTCTGCTTCTGTCATGGATTGTTGCCGTGCTGTTTGCCCCTTTGCTTGGTGTGGTGTTTCTCCCCAAAACAATGAAGAAACATCATGACACCAAGGGGCGGTTTGCGCGGGCTTTCGAAGCCCTGCTCCTGCAGGCCATGTGGCACCGGTGGATAACAATCGCCATCACCGTGGCAATTTTCGCTGCTTCCATTTTCGGCATGGGTTTCGTTCAACAGCAGTTTTTCCCGTCTTCGGACAGACCCGAGCTGGTGATCGACTGGACGTTGCCGCAAAACAGTTCGGTGACGGAAACCGCCGCGCAGATCGAAAAGTTCGAAACCCATCTCCAGGGTGATGACGACATTGAACACTGGACATCCTACGTCGGACAGGGTGCCGTCCGGTTCATTTTGTCATATGACGTCAAGGTCCCGCAGCCGAATTTCGGTCAAACGGTCATTGTGACAAAGGATCTCGAAGCACGTGAGCGTGTCCGCGCCAGGATTGCAAAAATCCTGCGTGAGGAATTTGTCGGCATCGATGCATTTGTGAAGCTGCTTGAACTGGGACCGCCTGTCGGGCGTCCGGTTCAGTACCGCGTCAGCGGTCCCGATATTGCCTCGGTAAGATCACAAGCGATGCAGGTGGCATCAGTCGTCGGGGGCAATTCCAACATTCACAGCGTTGTTTACGACTGGAATGAACCAGGACGGGTGGTCAAGGTTGACGTGCTTCAGGACAAGGCCCGCCAATTGGGTATCAGCTCTCAGGACATTGCCGGATTGCTCAATAGCATTGTCGGTGATGCCACCATCACGCAAATCCGCGATTCAATCTATCTGATCAACGTGCAGGCGCGGGCCGATAAGCAGGAGCGTCATTCCCTCGAAACGATACAGCAACTGCAGCTTCCGACAGCGGACAACCAGAGTATCCCGCTCGCGGCGATCGCAAACATTCGCTACGAAATGGAACAACCCGTCATCTGGCGCAGGCACCGGCAGGCGACCATCACGGTTTCCGCGGATGTCACCGGCTCAATACAGCCTGCAACCGTGGTTCAGCAATTGAAGCCTGAAATAGATGCCCTGCGGGCGCAGCTGCCTCAAGACTACAAGATTGAGACGGGCGGAGCCGTTGAGGAAAGCGCCAAGGCGCAAGGCCCGATTGCAGCTGTCGCACCGCTCATGCTGTTCGTCATGTTCACAACCCTGATGTTCCAGCTGCAGAGCTTCAGCCGGTTGTTCCTTGTGATCGCGGTCGCGCCATTAGGGCTGATCGGTGTGGTTGCGGCCTTGCTGCCGAGCGGCGCCCCACTGGGGTTCGTTGCCCTTCTCGGCGTGCTGGCCCTCGTCGGAATCCTGATCAGAAATTCGGTTATTCTGGTCGTTCAGATTGAGGATTTGAGAAAAGAGGGCGTTGCTGCCTGGGATGCGGTCTTTGAGGCGACCGTCCACAGGATGCGTCCCATCCTGCTGACCGCGGCTGCGGCATCCCTCGCCATGATCCCGATTTCCAGGGAAATTTTCTGGGGGCCGATGGCCTATGCCATGATGGGTGGGATCATTGTCGGAACACTGATTACACTGCTGTTCCTGCCCGCCCTCTACATCGCCTGGTTCCGTATTCCGAAGCCTGATCCGGAGGCTGCAACCCCGGTTTCTGGCGGCGAAGTAGCCACTGGTTGAATACGCACCGAAAGAGCACCTGAACCCAAACCCTGTTTGGGTTCAGGACGCGCAGATCATCATGACCGCTTTCGCGGGGCCCCTCGCCGCCTCTTTGCTATTGCAAACGCG
>JBNKOQ010000135.1:0-8487 GCA_050294735.1 Roseibium sp.
AGTTGCGGGCAATGGGCCGTACCGGAAAGCCATCCAAGTCGCTCATCATTCTTGTGTCGCAAGATGATCGCGCGCTCGGCCTGTCACGCAGGATAGCCGGCAACAAAGCGCGCGTCGGAGCCTATGAAAACGAAGAGGAGTTGGCGGAACTTGGTGCCATTGTTGTCGATCTGACGAAGCTCAAGGGAGGCGATGCGGCGAACCACTCGAAGTTTGCCCAAATTGCCACATTGAGTCCGGAGCTGCGGGCTGTTCTACAGCAGCGTGACCTGCAGGCTTCCAATCCGCAGGAACCAAACCAGATCGGGCAAGCAGGTCAGGATCTGAGTACATTCGTCGCCAGCACGGCACAAATCGCCATCACCTTGCCAGTTGCATTGATCACCGCCCCTATCACCCTTGCGACTGGTGGCCGGTAGAGCTGCATCTTCCACAACGCACCGCAGGACTGGCAGCGAAAACGTAAGCCCCCTATATCGACATTATGAAATCACCTTGTACCAAGATTTGCCAAATCGATCAGGTCAGCCAACTTTGCCTCGGCTGCTTTCGCACGCTCGATGAAATCGCGGCCTGGAGCAGCATGCCGATAGCCCAACGAGACAAGATCATGGCCGAGCTGGGCTCCCGCCAGAATGCCAGAGGTTTGAGCAATGCCCCTACAAACGGCGAGGTAAACAGCTGATGCGCGGTCTGCGTGGCGTTGCCCTGGGGGTGCTGATTGCGGCAATCGCCGGTGCCGCGATCTATGCCTTTTTCGGCACCCCTATCCCACCGGAAGAAATCAATTTCGACCGGACCGGACCGCGACTGGTCGCCCTTTCCGTCCTTGCCTTCGTCTTCGTCGCCAGCCTTGTTTTTGGTCAGCCGAAAATTCGTGACATCCTGCAAGGCACGTTTTTCTGGGGCGGACTGTTTGCCTTGCTGGTGGTTGGCTATACTTTCCGGACGGATTTGATCCAGGGCGGTTACCGCGTCCTGGGATCCCTCGCCCCCGGGCTCGCCGTGGAACAGGACAATGGGACAATCCTTGTCGTGCGTGACGCTTCCGGACACTTCAATCTGGAAGCCTCAGCGAATGGCGCGTCCATACGATTTCTGCTGGACACAGGCGCCAGCTCCGTCGTTCTGACCTATGACGATGCCCTGAAGGCCGGCTTCACGCCGTCCGAACTCTCGTTCACCTTCCCCGTCCATACAGCAAACGGCCAGGCCCTGGTTGCCCCGGTAAAAATCGACCGCCTGTCGATTGGCAGCTTCCGGTTGACAGATGTCAGGGCCTTTGTCGCTCGCGAAGGCGCCCTGAACACCAGCCTCTTCGGCATGACCGCCCTCGACCGCCTGTCAAGCTGGCGTATCGAGGGAGACAAACTCATTCTGGTTCCTTAAGTCCCCTTCAGCTGATCAGAAGCCATTCAGGCTGAGCAGGAACCTGATCGCCACCAGCAACAGGAAACAGCCGAAGAAGACCTCCATCTTGCGCCGTGGCAAGGCGTGGGCGACCTTGACCCCGAACGGGGCCGCAAGGGTGGTCACCGGAATGATCAGGGCAACGCCGAGCAGGTTGACATAGCCTGCGGAAAACGGCGGCAGATTTGCCGCACCCCATCCCGCCCAGATCAGGCCAATGGTACCGGGCACAGAAATCATCAGACCGGTGCCCGATGATGTTGCCACGGCCTGGTGAATGGGACGCCCGTAAAGCGTCATGAAGGTGTTGTTCATGACGCCGCCGCCAATCCCCATCAGCGTCGAGAAAAAGCCGATCGCTGCGCCGCAAAGCGGCCGGATGGGGAAACCTGGAATGTCATTCCCCAGCCGCCAATGCGGCTTGTTCAACAGCATGCGCAACCCGAGAACAAATGCGATCAGCGCAAAGATGGCTTTAAGGCCATCCCCGGACACATAGGCAGCCACCAGTGATGCTCCGATGACCCCGAGCGGCAGTGGAACAAGCCAGGACTTCAGGAGTTCCAGATCCGCCGCCCCCCGCTTCTTGTGGGCCATGAAGGAGCGGATGGAGGTCGGCACGATGATGCCAAGTGACGTCGCCACCGACACATGCATGCGAATGCTTTCATCGACATTCAGCACAGTGAGAAACTGATAGAGCACCGGCACCAGAACGGCTCCACCGCCAATGCCGAAAAGCCCAGCCAGAAATCCAGCAATAAGCCCGGATCCCAGCAACGCCAGGCCTAGGCCGACAATTTCCATCATCTGGCCGCCGCCGGAAAGTGCACTGAAATCCATGGAAACATCGCCTTACTTGAGAGATAGAACCGGAGAGTACGCCGATTCGAAAGACCGATCACCCGGCATAAAAAGCTGATCTATAAAGTCTCTGAAGGCATCAGCGATGCCATGGGAAACGTCTCAATTTACCCATCCCCTCGGGATGCCAAAACCCCTTACGCGGCCGTTTCGGCGCTTAAGCCGTCCTCATCCTGGTGATCCATCGGCTGTACGGCGTCCAGAGCCGAACGAACCACGTCGACCCCGGCACCGGGTTTTATCGCCTCAACGGTCAGGATCCGGCGCCAGGACCGGGCTCCCGGCCGGCTGTGAAAGAGGCCCAGCATATGCCGTGTCATATGGCCCAGCTTCACGCCCTTCGACAGCTGTTCCTCAATATAGGGCAGATAGGCCTCAACCGCTTGCCATGGCGAGACATCGCCGCACGTATCACCAAAGATCCTGCGATCCACTTCACCGAGAATTTGTGGGGTATGGTAAGCGGCCCGCCCCAACATGACGCCATCAAGATCCGGCAGCAGAGCCGACGCCTCATCCAAAGTGGTGATCCCGCCGTTGATTCCGATGAAGCGGTCCGGAAACCGTGCTTTCAGCCTGCGCACGCGATCATAATCAAGCGGTGGGACATCGCGATTTTCCTTCGGGCTCAATCCTTTCAACCAGGCTTTTCTGGCATGGACCCACAGCGCGTCCGTTCCCGCGTGAAACACAGCCTCAGCCATGGCATCCAGCGCGGGCTCGGGATCCTGTTCATCGACACCGATGCGGCATTTCACGGTCACAGGGATCTTCACAGTGTCTTTCATCGCGGCAACGCACTCTGCCACGAGCTGCGGCTCCTGCATCAAGCAAGCCCCGAAACTGCCGGACTGGACCCGGTCGGACGGACAACCCACGTTGACGTTGACCTCGTCGTATCCGTAGTCCTCAACGATCTTCGCCGATGTTGCCATGGCCGAGGGATCGGAGCCACCAAGCTGGCAGGCGACCGGATGCTCAACCTCGGAAAACCCGAGCAGGTGCTCCCTGTCGCCGTGGATTACGGCGCCAGTCGTCACCATCTCGGTGTAGAGCAACGCATGCCGGCTCAAATGCCGATGAAACGTCCGGCAATGACGGTCCGTCCACTCCATCATCGGCGCGATGGCGAATTTTATATATTTTTCAGTCATTTATATAGATTTTCATGCCGCACCGGGATTGGACAGACCGGCATTACCCGTCAGGCTGTTAGCTAGCAGATTTTATTCGATTTTTCAAAGTGCAGCGATCAATGTCGTTCAACACCACTTTTTAGTTTTGTACAAACGGATCGGGCTTTCGCCTGTCTGCGGAAATCGAGCCGGCCACTTCATCAGCGCTGACCTGGCGTGGCAGCCAGTTGGAGCTACCCCGTCGATCACGTCCGGCGAGGACGTGGGCGGCACTGACCAGGCAGCGCCGGACCTCGTGGCTACAGTCAACTAGTTGGCCCCGCCTGACGCGAAGAGCGCACCGCCCTGGCCATCCAGCACGATGCGGATCTCGGCTCAACGTCGATTGGTGGACATTGGGAACATCGGCGCTTGCCGCATCCTGCGATGTTGCTCCACGTCCATAGGCGCAATGCCCGCACAACAGGTTAGTCTCCCTTTGGCGCGGTGATGAGGGAACGCGAGGTCTGTCCGGTTCTATCGCATGGGAGCAATGATCCGCTTTCCTTTGGGGGCCCCTTTTTTTCGAGTTCGACAATGGCCGAGACTACCCCTGACAGCGATACGACGCGACCGATCGAAGGTACAAGCCTGCCCTATCCGGCACCGTTGACATTGCCTTTGGCACCAAGGCCACCTGAGTGAGGAACATATTGGATCGGAAGCTGGTCGTGCTTCAGGACGGATTACCGAGGACGGCGCATTCTTCCTTCGTCACCTCGTAGGTTTGAAGGTCCCCTTTCATCCGGTCACCCCAAGTCTTCAGGAACGCCAGCGTCTCCGCTCTTGCAAGGTGGGCTGTTAGCGCTTCCTGATCCCGCCAGCACTCTGCCACCAGAAAGCGTCCAGCCGACCTGTCATCCAGGGTGATGCCGTAGAACAGACATCCCTCCTCTGCTTTCGTGCTGAGACTGATCGCCTGAACGTCGTGGATGAATGCGTCGACGTCGAGCGGATCGATGTGGATGTACCCCATGAGGATGAGCATGCCGGTTTCCTTCCGTTCACATGCCAACGGTCAGCACGATCTTTCCCTGGATATGGCCTTTGGCCGCTCGTTCATGCGCCTGCCGCGCTTCGGCGAGCGGATAGGTGCTGTCGATGACGGCGCGGATCGTCCCGTCATCGAGATAGCGGGCCAGCGCCGTCAGTTGCGCTCCGCTGGAACGGACTTGGGTCGTGGAGACCGTGATGCCCCGCTTTTCGGCCTCTTCGGCATCCAAAAAGCCAAGCGGGTAGACCGGAAACAAGGCTCCTCCGCGCTTCAGGGTCTGGAGAAAACGACCCGTTGTCGGACCACCCACCGCATCGACGACAAGATCGAGGTCACGGGCCACGTCCTCGGGAGGAGTTTGGGTGTAGTCGATGATTTCGTCGGCGCCGAGGTCGCGCAAGATTGCCTCATGCTTGCCTGAGGCAACAGCTTTGACCCGCGCGCCTTTCAGCTTCGCCACCTGCACCGCGAAATGGCCGACACCGCCCGCGGCTCCGTTGACCAGTACAGTCTTGCCCTCAAGCGGGACAGGGTGATGCGGGCCAGGTTGCAGAGGGTTTGGCTCGCTGTGCCCGACATCCACCATGAACTGCCAGGCGGTCAGCAGCGACATGGGGGCTGCGGCTGCATGGATGTGATCGATGCCGGCGGGCTTCCTCGCAAGCTCTGCCGCTGGCACGGTGACATATTCCGCGTAGGCCTTGCTTTCCCCGACGCTGAAAAACCGGACCATTGAATAGACTTCATCCCCTGCGGAAAAGTCTGTGACATCATCGGCCACTGCTTCCACGACGCCTGAAATATCGGTGCCCAGAATGAGCGGGAAGTCCACCTGCGGCCGCCATTCCGGCGGAAGCGCTCTGTAGCCATCGCGCAGGTACCAGTCCGGAGGATTGATCCCAATGGCATGGACACGAACCAGAACCTCGCCCGGCTTGGGCACGGGTTTCGGCGCATCTTCGTATTGCAGAACGTCCGGGCCGCCGAAGGCGTGGATCCGGACGGCTTTCATTGCTTCACTCGACATGGCTTTGTCCCTTCAAGGCAAGCGTGCTATAGCTGGAGCACTGCTCCGTATTATATGGAGCGATGCTCCGTTTAAACGGCGCACCGCTCCATTTGTCAAGTGATATCATGAGATCAGACGCCAGAAAGAACTACGACCACATCCTTGCCGTTGCCCGTGAGCTCTTATCCGGGGATGGCGCCAACGCCTCGCTGCGCGACATTGCCCGCAAGGCGGGGGTTGGCGATGGGACGTTGCATCGCCATTTTCCCACGCGCGAAGCCTTGCTGGAGGCCCTGCTCCGCACCAGCTTCGACGCGTTGAGTGCGAGGGCGGGCGAACTTGCACAGAGCGAGCAGGCCGACAGGGCGCTGTTGTGCTGGCTGCGCGAGGCGATTGCGGTGACCCACAGCTACAAAGGTGTGATCGCGCCGATGGTGGCCGCTATTGCCGACGAAAACTCGGCCCTGCATTCCTCATGCGTCGATCTGCGCCAGGCGGGGGCGGAGCTTCTTCAACGGGCGCAGGACAAAGGGCTGGCGCGAGATGACATGGATGGCAATGATCTCTTCGCATTGATCAGCGCTCTGGCTTGGCTCGCCGACCAGCCTCCGCTCGTCCCGCGGGCGGATCACCTCTTCGATATCATATCGGACGCCATTCTCTTGAGGCGGCCCGGCAGGGCTCCGGGGAACGGACACACCTAGGCTGCGTGAGAAGATTTGCTCGGCATCTAGTCGGGCTTATGGACAGGACTTGTAGTGCCCTGCGGACCGGCGGCGCGATAACGCAGCCCATCCACCAGCAGCGCGACCAGCCGGCGAGCGGCTGCTGGATTTCCATCACTCGATGGCATGCACAGGCTCGCGACTGCGCGCAGAAGATCATAGGGATTTGCATCCGGCCGTATTTCTCCGGCGTTGACGGCGGCATCGAGCAACCTTTGAAGCGCAGGCTCAAACCGGCTGTCGAAATAGGCAGGCAATGCTTCGAATGCCGGGTCGCCCGAATGCAGGGCCGCAGCCAGTCCGCGCTTGGCAACGATAAAGTCGACATAGCGTTGCATCCAGCGATCGAGCGCTTCGCCGGGTGGAAAGGCTTCCGCAAGACTGGCCGCGGCATCCGCGCAGGCGTCAACCTCACTGCGAAACACGGCTGCGATCAGATCGGAGCGCTGCGGAAAATTCCGGTAGATCGTCCCAACGCCGACACCTGCCTTTTCGGCGATCTCGCGCATTGGAGCCTCGACCCCGGATGTGGCGAACACATCCCGAGCGGTACGCACCAGTGTCTCGATATTGCGCTGCGCATCGGCGCGCACACTCCGTTCCGACGATTTGCCAGACATGGATTCTCCCATTTCGCCAATCAACGCTTGTTAAACGGAACATTGTTCCGTATATAGACGGAAGGCTGTTCCGTTTAATACGCTTTCAAGCGTAAAAAGGCCAGAAAAGAAACAAGGGGACTTCATCATGTCGGACGAACGCGTTGCTCTCGTCACAGGCGCCACTCAAGGGATAGGCCTCCAGATCGCCAAGGATCTGGTTGCGAAAGGACTGACGGTGATCGTCGGCGCGCGGGACCTTGAAAAGGGTGAGAGGGCGGCGCAGGACATCGGAGCGGGAGCCCACGCCATCCAGCTCGACGTCACGGATGAAGCATCAATCGCCGAGGCGGCAACTCTCATTCGCACCCGGTTTGGTCGCCTTGATATCCTGATGAATAATGCCGGAATCTCTCGGGCGAAGCCAGACCAGGCGTTCGCGGAGGCTGTCAGGACAAACCTGCTGACTGACGCACCGCTTGCCGATATCCGCACTGTGTTCGAGACCAATGTGTTTGGCGTGATCGCCGTCACGCAGGCAATGCTTCCGCTTCTGCGCGAGTCGCCTGCGGGCCGCATCGTCGTCACCGGCAGTTCTGGCGCATCGCTGACACTCAACTCCGACCCAGCCAATCCGCACCGCCAGATGTTCGGCAATTATTCCGTATCAAAGGCAGCTGCCCATGCCGTGATGCTTGCGTTTGCGCTGGCGCTCGAAGGCACGAACATCAAGGTCAACGCCGCCTGCCCCGGCTTTACATCGACTGCGCTGAACAACTTCAACGGCACGCGCAGCGTAGAAGAAGGTGCACGCGAACCGGTGCGGCTTGCCCTGATCGGCGATGACGGACCAACCGGAACCTTTTCGGACGAAGACGGTCCGGTGGCCTGGTAAACGCACAGGGCTGAAGAGTGCACCTGCTGTACAAGCCTGCTCCGCAACAAATTCAAGGGATATCGAATGCGCGTTTTTCTGACCGGCGCGACCGGCTTCATCGGGTCTGCGATTGTGCCCAACCTGCTCGACGACAAACACGAGGTGCTCGGACTTGCGCGGTCGGAAACATCTGCCGATGCCTTGCAGCAAGCCGGCTGCGACGTCCTGCGGGGTGATCTGCGTGATGTTGAAAGCCTGCGCCGTGGCGCGGAGCAGGCTGATGCCGTCATCCACACAGCCTTCGATCATGATTTCTCTCGCATGGCTGACAACTGCGAGATGGACCGCATCGCAATCGAGGCGATGGGCAGGGCCCTTGCCGGATCGGGCAAAAGGTTCATCGTCACGTCGGGCTTGCCGCCATTGATGGGGCGGGTTTCCACCGAGACCGATAGTCTGCCGGCGGGTGCTCATGGCATGCCGCGCGTTTCGGAGCAGGTGGCGATGGCACTCACAGACAGCGGCGTCAGCGTTTCGGTCATCAGGATGCCGCAGGTTCATGATCAGAATAAACAGGGATTCGCATCTTATCTCATGGATCATGCCAGCAAACACGGTGTCTCGGCCTATGTGGGCGACGGACAAAACCGCTGGCCGGCGGTTCATCGGCTGGATGCCGCCCGGCTCTACAGCCTTGTCCTCGACAATGGCGCGAGTGGCGAGCGCTACCATGCGGTCGGCGATAATCCGCAGAAATGGCGCATCATCACTTTCGACGGTGCGTTTCATGGGCGTACGCTGTCGACGCTGGCGGCGGCGAACAACCCGAAATAT
>JBNKOQ010000136.1:0-8367 GCA_050294735.1 Roseibium sp.
TTGGCTCGGGAGGGAGAGCGCCAGCTTCCGGGGCGACTGTATAAATTGCCTTTTTCCGATGGCCCCGAACGGCCCTGCCCGATATCGGGCAATCGCCCAATATTTAGGCAAAAATATCAGTACGAGGCGTATGGGGCGAATTGTTCTCCAAAAGCAGCCGGCCTCGTGATCGAAGGCCGGCTGTCTAGTGCCTCATTCGCGGGGATTGGGCGAATGCGGCGGTCAATCGTTGTCGTTGCCACCATCGTGGCCGCCATCGCTGCCACCATTGTCACCGCCATCGTGACCAGAGTCATTACCTGAATCATTGCCGGAATCGTGACTGCCGCCGTTGTCGTGGCTGCCGCCGTTGTCGTCGTTACCGCCGTTGTCGTGGCTGGAACCATTGTCGTGGTTCGAACCATTATCGTCATTGCCGCCGCGATCATGACTGGAACCGCCATTGTCGTCATTGCGGCCATTGTCGTCGTTACGACCATTATCGTCATTCCGCGAGGAACCATGGTCCTGTTCGCGGTTGCCAGCATCGTGAGTTCCGTTGTTCCGGTCATTCGACGAAGAACTCAGATCTCCGCTAATAAGTTGTTTCAGAAACCCTCCCGATTTTGTCTCTGCCGCGAACGTATGAGACACACTGGTGAGAAGAAGAATGGTTGCGAGTCCTGCGATTGTCTTTTTCATGATAATCTTCCTGCGTTGTGTTTCCGTTTTCCTCCGCACCGTTGCTTCGGCGCCGACACAGGAACCCTACGAGAGACCGGCTGACAGCTCGCTGACGATTGGTATCGTCTAAATCTCAGCTCGGATTTACAGGCAAAAACACAATTGGAAGAGAGAGCGCCGAGACTTCTGGCACTCTTCTTGCTTTGTTCCAATAACAAGACGCGCTTCATTTCTTCGTCTTTAAACAGCTCAACAGGTAGGCATCTGCGAATGACCGCGCGCCAACGCATTTTGCCGGTTCGGCGCAAATACAACCAATGGGTCAACAATCAGACCCTGGAAGACTATGCTCTTCGCTTCACCGCCAAGAGCGCGCGCCGCTTTTCCTCCCCGCGCATCTCGCAAACAGCCATCGGCGCTATTTCCTTTCTGGCCCTGGAGGCGGTCGGCGGGGCGATCACCCTGTCCTATGGTACTGCCAATGCTTTTGTCGCGATCCTCATCGGCAGTCTGGTACTCTTGATCGTCGGCATACCTATCAGCCGCTATGCAATCCGCTACGGCGTCGATATCGATCTGCTGACCCGGGGGGCCGGGTTCGGCTACATCGGATCGACAGTCACCTCCCTGGTTTATGCCAGTTTCACCTTTATTCTCTTCGCCATTGAAGCTTCGATCATGTCGAGCGCGCTGGACTATGCATTCGGGGTGCCGCTTTGGATCGGTTACATCATCAGCGCTCTGGCGGTCATCCCCCTGGTCACCCACGGCATCACCCTGATTTCCAAGTTTCAGCTCATCACTCAGCCGTTCTGGATTATTCTGAACATCCTGCCGTTCCTGTTTATCGCCCATGCCGACTGGAGTGTTTTCGGCGATTGGTTCAGCTTCAGCGGGATCGATCCGGCAACCCAGGCCGCCAGACAGACGCCAGGCGGCTTTTCTTCCGTCAACCTGATTTCAGTCGGGGCGGCGTCCGCTGTCATTCTGGCCCTCATGGCTCAAATCGGCGAACAGGTGGATTTTCTGCGCTTCCTGCCAGCTGGCGAGGTCGCCCGTAAACGCCACCGCCTGGCGTTGTTTCTCGCCGGTCCAGGCTGGGTCGTTCTGGGGGCGCCGAAGATGCTGGCCGGTTCGTTTCTCGCGGTGCTGGTTCTTTCGGCCGGCATCACTCCCGACCATGCCGACGAGCCATCGCGCATGTATGCTGTGGCGTTCGGCTATATGATCCCCTCGGAGCAGGCTGCTCTTCTGCTGATGACCGCGTTCGTCGTTGTTTCCCAGCTGAAAATCAACGTCATGAACGCCTATGCCGGATCTCTGGCTTGGTCGAATTTCTTCTCACGGCTGACACACAGTCATCCGGGACGGGTTGTCTGGCTGGTGTTCAACGTCGGCATCGCCCTATTGCTGATGGAACTGGGCATCTACAAGTTGCTGGAGGAAACCCTGGGCGTTTTCTCCATCATTGCCATGGCATGGCTTTCCTCGATTTCGGCCGACCTCTTCATCAACAAACCGCTTGGGCTGTCTCCTCCCGGCATCGAGTTCAAACGCGCCCATCTCTATGACATCAACCCGGTCGGCACTGGCGCCATGGCCCTCGCCGCGACGCTTGGGGTTCTCGCCCATTATGGGCAGTTCGGCGCAGAAGCGGCGGCACTCGCGACTTTCCTGGCCATGGTGGTCGCTTTCATTGCCGTCCCGGCAATTGCGCTTGCGACCAAAGGCCGGTTCTATCTGGCCCGCAAACCCCGCGCCCATTGGCAGAACGAGCACACAATCACCTGCTCGATCTGCGAAAACCCTTTCGAGCCGGAGGACATGGCCTACTGTCCGGCCTATCAGGCACCCATCTGCTCGCTTTGCTGTTCTCTCGATGCCCGCTGCCACGATCTCTGCAAACCGAAAGCGCGGCTGCAGCACCAAGTCAGTGTTGTTGCCGAGCATTTCCTGCCGGAGAAAACACTCGCCCATCTCCGGACCCGGCTTGGCCGTTACGCGGTAACCGCCGTCCTGTCGATCGCCGCCATCGGCCTTGTTCTCTGGATCATCTACAATCAGGCAGGGGAACGGTTCCCCGACGCAGCCGCAATCATTGGCCAGACGATTGCCCTGATCTTCTTCGTCTTCGCAATAGCCGCCGGCATCGCGGCCTGGTTCCTGGTGCTTGCGCATGACACACGGAATGTCGCTGAGGAAGAGTCCGCGCGACAAAACGCACTGCTGCAAAAAGAAATAGATGCCCACAGCAAGACAGATGCGGCCTTGCAGAAAGCCAAGGAAGACGCGGAAGCCGCCAATATGGCCAAGAGCCGCTATGTGGTCGGCCTGTCCCATGAGCTGAGAACTCCGCTCAACGCAGTGCTCGGCTATGCCCAGGTTCTGGAACGGGACGATGCCATCCCGGACAACCGCAAGTCCAACATCAACACCATCCGCCGCAGTGCCGAGCATCTGTCCGGCCTGATCGACGGTCTGCTCGACATTTCGCGCATTGAGGCGGGGCGCTTGCAGGTCTATTCCAACGAAGTGAACATTCACGACTTCCTCGATCAGATCGTCGAGATGTTCAAAATGCAGGCGCGGGCGAAGCGGCTTGATTTCACCTACGAGTGTGCGGACAATTTGCCCAGATACGTTCGAACCGACGAGAAGCGCCTGCGGCAAATTTTGGTCAATCTGCTGTCCAACGCCATCAAGTTCACCGACGATGGCAGCGTCAGCCTCAAGGTTGGTTACCGCTCCCAGGTCGCGAGCTTCACGGTGACGGATACCGGACCCGGCATCCAGCTGGCCGAACAGGCTAAGGTCTTCGAACCTTTCGGCCGCGGCGAAGAGGTCAAGGCCCGCCAGACGCCCGGCCTCGGCCTCGGCCTGACCATCACCAAACTTCTGACGGAAACGCTTGGCGGCGCGATCGCATTGTCCAGCGAAGACGGCAAGGGAGCCACCTTCGAAGTTCGGCTGATGCTGGCCGCCGTCGACCATCCGCGCAAATCACGCGCACCGAAACAAAAGATCACCGGGTATGACGGACCACGAAAAACCGTTGCCGTGGTCGATGACAATCCGGATCATCGCGCTCTCGTCAGGGAAATTCTAGAGCCCTTGGGTTTCATCGTCGAAGCTGCTGAGAACGGTGGGAACTGTTTGGACCGGCCGGCAGATCGAAAACCGGATCTTTATCTCATAGATATCCTGATGCCCGGTATGAATGGTTGGGAGCTTGCAGCAGCATTGCGGCAGCGCGGCGACACAGCCCCGGTGATCATGCTCTCCGCCAATATCGGCGACGGCGCATTGCGCCCAAGCGGGCCGGACCAGCACGACGACACGCTTGCCAAACCTTTCGATCTTCAGCAGCTCCTGGACAAGCTGCAGAAACATCTCGATCTGCGATGGCTGGAAACAGCGCCTCCGGCAGCGGCTGACCCCAGGCCTGCGCGCACGGCTCCCGCAGGCACCGTTGCAAAACCGGTCAGCCCAAGTCCGACGCACCTGCGCGAATTGATCAGCCTTGGAGAAATCGGCTACATCCATGGGATTGAATCAAAACTGACCGAATTGGCTGATAATCCGGGTCATACAGATCTGGTCGCCGCTCTCCGTGGCCATTTGAAACAATTCGACTTCGATAGCTACACCAAGGTTCTGGAAGAGCTCGCCAACGATGACTGAAACACAGCGTGACATCGTCCTGGTCGTTGACGACTCGCCCGATACCCTCGGCTTCCTGACCCAGGCCCTGGAAAATGCCGGCATTACGGTTCTGGTCGCCACCAGCGGTGCTGCCGCCCTGTCCGTCGCCGACCGCGTGACACCGGACATGATCTTGATGGATGCCATCATGCCCGGGCTCTCCGGCTTTGACACCTGCCGTCAGATAAAGGACAAGGCTCACCTGCAGCATGTGCCGGTGATTTTCATGACCGGGCTGAGCGAAACCGAGCACATTGTCCACGCGCTGGACTCAGGCGGCGTCGACTTCCTCACCAAGCCGATCAACATCGACGAACTGCAAGCCCGGATCAGGGTTCACCTGGCCAACGCCAGATCGGTCCAAAGCGCCCGCATCGCCCTTGACGCGGCGGGCCGGCACCTGGTCGCCGTATCCGCCGATGGCATCTTGCGCTGGTCGACGCCGCAACGACGCCAGCCGCTGCCAACGCCGCCACCACCCGGTCCGGCGACGCCTTGCTTACTGAAATTGCGATGGCTCTCGGAACGTGGCTCGGGTCGGACGCGGGCCAGGCCTCCGGCTCCTCCGAGCCGTTTGCGCTAACGCCGGGCGGTGAATTAACGGTCCAGATGCAATACCTCGGCTCAGTCGGGGCCGATGAATATCTCTTCCGGCTGACCACCAGTGATCACCCCAACCAGGACGAGGTGCTGCGGCAGCACTTTGGCCTGACGGCCCGCGAGGCCGACGTGCTCCTGTGGATCGCCAAAGGCAAGGCTAACCGGGATATCGGCGAGATCCTCGGCCTCTCGCCGCGCACGGTGAACAAACATCTGGAGCAGATTTATCAAAAACTCGGTGTCGAAAACCGGGCCTCCGCGGCGGTTCGCGCCGCACATGTGTTGCACGAACTCTAAATTGGCTGCTTTTGGCCGTTTTCCAGTTGCATGATGCAAAGAGTCCTCCTATAAGCCTCCGATCCAGAGTCGTCCGGCTCTTCGGGAGCTGGATTCCTATGTCTGTATTTGGATTTTCCAAACACGTCATAAGACAGGTTCCTGATACATCAGGGCATGCCGTGGCGACCTCTCGATGCACCACAAAAGACTGCGGCCGGTTGTCCGGACCCGCGCCAATGAAAGGATGCAAAATGCCCAAGCTGAAGACGAAGTCTGGAGCCAAGAAGCGCTTCAAGCTGACCGCAAGCGGCAAAGTGAAAACTGCCCAGGCCGGTAAGCGTCATGGCATGATCAAGCGCACGACCAAGTTCATCCGCAACGCCCGTGGCACAACCACGCTGGCACCGCAGGATGCAAAGATCGTGAAGCAGTTCCTGCCGTACGCCTGAGCCAAAGCACCTATCCTTAAAGGAGTTATCACATGTCGCGCGTAAAAAGGGGCGTCACCGCCCATGCACGTCACAAGAAGGTTCTGAAGGCTGCCAAGGGTTACTACGGCCGCCGCAAGAACACCATCCGCGTCGCCAAGCAGGCGGTCGAAAAGGCCGGCCAGTACGCTTACCGCGACCGGAAGGCCAAGAAGCGCAATTTCCGTTCGCTCTGGATCCAGCGTATCAACGCTGCCGTCCGTGAACAGGGCCTCACCTATGGCCGCTTCATCGACGGTCTGAACAAGGCCGGCATCGAAGTCGACCGTAAGGTTCTGTCCGACCTCGCCATTCATCAGCCGGATGCCTTCAAGGTTCTGGTTGAAAAGGCACAGGGCGCTCTGGCCTAAGCCGGATCTCCTGTTAAAATTCAAAAGGCGCAGCCCGGAAGGGCGGCGCCTTTTTTGTTTCAGAACATGGCTCCAAGCCATGTTCTTTGATCGTATTTTTTCGATCTTGCGGGTCTCTTCCGGAATTTCCACGGCACAACGAAGGATAGAGTGCAAGCCCACAATCTTATCGGAACCGGTTCTCCGGCTAAGCCGGAGACAAACCGCCCATATTCCACAGTCCATCTATACAAGACCCGATACGTACGCCTCGGCTGCGTTAACTATTTCCGTTCGGAACCGAGGTTTTCCGCGACATAAAAGTTAACAGACGCTAATAAGTGGCATGGCCATTGCGATGTTCTCCTCAGGTACGGGGTCCCCGTACCGAAGTGGGACAATGTGAGGCGATCCACGTGCGTATTGAACCGGTCAAGGCCCTCGGGCGTTCCAATATGAAGCGCAAACGTCGGTTTCAGGACGACCGGAAACCCGCGCGTGAAGAACACCCGTTCGAGGTTCAGCTGGTCCCGGTCGAAAACCGGGCCGAAGAAGCGCACGATCAATTCATCGCACGCTACCGCCCGAACGCGACCTTCCTTGCGCATCTGATCGCCACCCGAGACGGCGATCCCCAAACCCGTTTCAAACGCCAGACAGACCCGGAAATCGGCACCAGCCGTTACCGCGAGACAGCCGCAAGTCCGCGCAAGCGGCAAGCGGGGCATTTGTTTGCAATCGACTATTGATCTTTGAGGCGGTGATCAGCTGCTGCTTTCAGTTTTCTGACGGGCAGCGCAGTCCTGTGTCATATCGTCGGCCATGACTCGAAGTGCCTGTAGCAACGGATGTTTGTCCGTCCGGTCGCGGCCGTAGCCGAGATTGAATTCATAATCGAAATCTTCCGGATTCTTGCCCCGGACATGCTGAAACACGGTTTCGAGCTTGTCGAACCCCTTGGCCAGGATCGCCTCGGCAGAGCTGCCGCGGGTATATTCCTCCCACAAGCCGGAAATCTCGCTCGAAAGGTCTTCGGGCAATGATGCGCAGAGCGCTTGTAAATCGCGCCGCTCACGTTCCGCACGGCCATCTTCCTCGCGTTGCTCAACCGCCGGAACATCTCCGGAAATCGCTTCGCCAAGGTCATGCACAAGACACATTTTCAAGAGCTTCAGATGATCAATGCCATCGAGTTCGCGTTCGAACAGCATGACCAGCAGGCAAAGCCTCCAGGTATGTTCGGCTGTGCTTTCCGCCCGCCCCTGGCCGGTCCAGCCGCTGCGCAGCGTATCCTTCAGAGCTTCAGCATCCTGAAGGAACGCCACAATCTGTCCGAGTCTCTTCGGGTTGTACATGAGAGCATCCGTCATGCCCTCATGTTAGCTGCCTGCCGGATGGGCGCAAGCCGGGGAATAATTTATGCAGACCTTTCGCGGCGACCGTCCCGGGCGCTAGATATCGAAGTTGGTTGGCAGCACGATCATGTCGCGGATCGTTACATTCCGCCCGCGCGTCAGGGCAAAGACGAGAGCGTCTGCAACTTCCACGGGCTCGATGAGGGAACCGTTCTCCTTCGCCTTTCGCAAGTTCTCTTCCGGCCAGTCGGCAAGCAGGGCCGAAACCACGGGTCCGGGAGAAACCTGCCCCACCCGAATACCATGTTCGCGCAGTTGGCGGCGCATGGTCTGGACAAAGCAGGTTATTGCCCATTTCGATCCTGAATAGACCGGTTCCCAGGGGATAGCCGCATGACCGGCAACCGAACAGGTAACCCAGATATCGCCGGTCTTCCGCGATTTCATGTGCGGGATGACCGCATGCACATTCTTCATCACGGCGTTGATATTGAGGTTCAGCATCCTGTCGATCGCCGCCGGGTCGGTTTCATCAAGATCGCCGCCGATGTAGGTCCCGGCATTGCAATACAGAATGTCTATCTGACCCGCCTTTTCGAGTATCTCCGGCACCATTGCATTGCAGCTGTCGGCATCCAGCAAATCTGTCACCTGAGCAATAGCTTTGGCGCCCAGCTCCGCGGTCAGGCTGGCCAAGGCCTTTTCATCCCGGTCAACCATGACGACCGTGGCTCCTTCGGCCAAGAGAGCTTTGGTTGCAGCAAGCCCGATGCCCGATGCTGCCCCGGTTACGGCAGCGGTTTTTCCGTTAAGAGTTTCAGCCATTTCCGGCCTCCTTTATCCAAATTCTGACAGGGATCAGACGGCCAGAAAGCCGCCATCGATGGGAAGAACGGCTCCCGTAACCATGGGCGCATCGTCACTCAGCAGCATCACGATGGATTTCGCGAC
>JBNKOQ010000137.1:0-8356 GCA_050294735.1 Roseibium sp.
GCTTGAGCAGGCAAAAATGTTTGTGGCGCATGATTTTGTGCGTGAACGACCCAATGGCATAGTGCTCCGGATCCAGGGGACCCCTATGCCGGACGGCGGGTTCGTGACGATCTATACCGATGTTACCGACGCGCAAAAGCAGCATGATGAACTGCGGGGTGTGCAACAGCGCCTTGAAGGTACATTGGAAGCGCAAGCCCAGGAACTCCAGGCAAACCGTGACCTGATGTTCAATGCCTTCAACTCCATTTCAGATGGGCTCGGCATTACCGCCAAGGATGGCACCGTGGTTCTTGCGAACGACAAGATGCGGGAAATTTATCCGGCCGTTGATGAGATTATCGCAAACAAGGGGACGGTTTCGGATGTGCTCCGTTCCGTCTTTCCTGACGAACCGGAGCGTCCCTTCGACAATGCTTCGTCCGACCCCTCCATGTGGACCGAGAGGCAATTTCCCGATGGCCGCTGGTACAAGGTTACACGGGTGCCATCCAACGATGGCGGTATGATCTCGGTCTATTCGGATATTACCTTTTACAAGGAACAACATGCGCTGTTGCGGCAGCATGCCGATGAGCTGATCAAGCACCTTAGGCAGGAAAAGAAACTGTCCGAGATGCAACGGGAGTTCGTGTCGATGGCCTCGCATGAGTTCAGGACACCTCTTGCGATCATCGATAGCAATGCGCAGCGGTTGAAGCGGAAAATCGATAAACTCGATCCGGAAGTGGTTGTCGAGAGGGTCGACAAGATCCGGGAGAGTGTCGATCGTATGCAATATCTGATCAATCGCTTCTTGAATTTCTCCCAATCGCAATCCGGGGAAATGGAGTTGCAGATCGAACCGACTCCCCTGCGGGAGCTGGCCCAGTCGGTTTGCGCCCGGCAGCAAAGCGTTGCCAAGAAACATACGATACATAGCGACTTCTCGGAGTTGCCCGAAATGGCGGAAATCGACAGGAAACTCATAGAGCAATGCCTGTCGAATATTCTCTCCAACGCTGTGAAGTACTCAGCTGGCAAGAAAGATGTCTATGTGGTTGGCAAAATGGACGGAGACTATGCAGTGATTTCCGTTCAGGACGAGGGGGTCGGCATTCCCGAAAAAGAGATACCGAGGATATTTAACCGCTACTTCCGGGCATCCACCTCCAGCGGTATCGCGGGCACGGGTATAGGTCTCAACATGACGGAAATGATCGTTGAGAAACACTCTGGGGAAGTCGCTGTGGAGAGTGTTGTTGGCGAAGGCACCAAGGTGACGATCCGTTTGCCGCTCAAGGCCAAGGCCTCGGCGAAAAGAAAGCGTACGGCGGGCGTATCCAAGCTGAAAAAAGTAAGTTGATTGCGTAGGAACTGCATAATGACGAATACCGCAACGATCCTGTGTGTTGAAGATGAAGTCATGCTGCTGGAGGACCTGAAGGAGGAACTCGAAGATGCCGGCTACCGTGTTTTGTCAGCTGAAAACGGCAAGGCGGCGCTGGATATTCTGGGTGAACAGCGCCCCAACTTGATCCTGTGTGACATGATGATGCCTCAAATGGATGGCCCAGCCCTGTTGAAGGAAATCCGGTCCAATCATCGCAAGCTGAATGATGTGCCCTTCATCTTCCTGACCGCCAAGGCTACGCGCGATGATCTGATCGAGGGAAAGCGTCTCGGGGTGGATGACTATCTGACAAAGCCGGTCGACTATGATTTGCTGCTTGCAACTGTGGAAGCCAGCCTGGCCCAGATCGAGCGGATCGACGACCGCAACAAGCAAAAGCTCCGGCAGCTATATCGGGCATTTCAGAAGCAGCTGAAGAGACCGGCCGACAGGCACATCAGGGTCATGTTCGTGACGGGCAATCCAACCGGGATCAAGCCGTTAACTGACGCATTGATTGAACTAGGGTGTGAGGTTTCAGTTGTTTCCGAGGACCAACTCGCGCGGAAGAGCTTCTCTCTCGAGCACGTGGATATTTTGTTTCTCGTCTATAGCAAGACCGTTCATTACTATTTGAAATATATGACTGAAGAAAAACCGAAGGAATGGAAAGGGGAGACGGTGCTTCTGGCTCCGTCAAAGATGTCGTGGGAAATGCGTTCGGCCATTATGCAAAGCGGCATTGATGATCATATCAGTTACCCCTATCCGCCGGTTGAAGTCTTCAAGCTGATTATGAAGCGTATTCAGAGCGGAGAGAAATCCGTTTAAGTGTCTTCTGGCTCTGTGTAGCTGATCAGAAATGTCCACACTGCGTAGGCTGCCACCGCGATGGTAATCCAGCCCCAGGTCTGATTGCCGTTGTAGAACTCGACGCCTGCCCAGCCGAAACAGAAGATGACAATCGCTATTCGCCGCCACAGGGGGCGGAGGAACGGATGCTGGGAATCTGAGGTCATGTTTTTGTCCTGAGATGGCGTGTGCCGACAGGTGTCTGTCTACCTGAATTCGGCGGGGAATGCACGGCGCAGATGGCGCCTTAGCCTCGTGTTGCATAAAGGGGAGGTTTTTGCGCGCTTGTTACCGTTACGGCATGGATGGCAGCCATCGTATTCTGCCTTTTTCAACGCATCAGTGTGCCTGTTCTTTTCCCTTGCCAATGATCTAAAACCGGTAAAGTGTCAGGCACTTCGGTGCCGATGCCAAGGGCCTCGCACTTCATTGTCCTTAGTTACGAGCACGGATCTTTATGTTGTCGTCCCTCGATCTCCTGACTGCAAATGATACGCCCGGAAGCCATGCTCCGTCCTATTACGCGGCTACAGCCAACAGGCAGACGAACCATCCGGGTCTCGAGGGCGATATTAGTTGCGATGTCTGCGTGATCGGTGGCGGCTATACAGGCCTGTCGACGGCTCTGCATATGGCTGAAAACGGTATGGATGTCGTGTTGCTGGAGGCGAACCGGATCGGCTGGGGAGCCTCCGGGCGCAATGGCGGCCAGGTCGGTACCGGTCAGCGGGTTGAGCAGGACGTTCTGGAAAAACGCCACGGTCTGGACCAGGCCAAAGTTCTCTGGGATCTGGCGCTGGAGTCCATGGATGTCACGCTTGAGCTGATCCGCAAGCATGCAATTGCCTGTGACTATACGCCGGGTGTTCTGCATGCCGATCACCGCAAGGACTATGTGGACGGGACAAAGGCCTACGTCGAGCACCTGCAGAACGTTTACGGCTACGGCAAAATCAGTTTTGTCGACGGGGAAAACGTTCGGCAGATGGTGGGAAGCCCCGCCTACTACGGCGGCTCTCTGGATATGGGGTCAGGTCATGTCCATCCGCTGAATCTAGCGTTGGGTCTTGGTGCTGCTGCGGATGCCGCAGGTGCGCGGATTTTTGAAACCACCAGGGTGCTCTCCTATGAACCTGGCCCAACAATCAAGGTGACGACCGAAAAAGGCCTGGTGCGGGCAAAGCATCTGGTGCTCGGCTGCAATGGGTATCTGGGTCGGCTCGACAAAAACACGGCGGCTCATGTCCTGCCGATCAACAATTTCATCGTTGCCACGGAACCCTTGTCTGACGCTGACGCGAAAGCCCTGATACGGGACAATGTCGCCGTTGCCGACAGCAAGTTCGTTATCAATTATTTCCGCCTGTCCGCCGACAACCGCATGCTTTTCGGTGGCGGCGAGAATTATGGTTATACGTTTCCATCGGATATAAAGTCCTTTGTCCGCAAGCCGATGTGCGAAATTTATCCGCAACTGAAGGACGTGCGCATCGATTATGGCTGGGGGGGGACTTTGGCGATCACTCCGAAACGGATGCCTTATTTCGCCCGGATCCATCCGAACGTTCTGAGCGCATCCGGTTATTCCGGGCATGGAGTTGCGATGGCGACTTTCGCCGGGAAGGTGCTGGCCGAAGCGGTGTCCGGCACGGCGGTGGGGTTGATTGCCTTTGAATCGCTTCGCGTCCCCGCTTTCCCTGGAGGCGACAAGCTGCGCTATCCGCTTCTGATCCTGGCAATGACGTGGTACTCGCTGCGGGACAAGCTTGGGATCTGAAACAATGGCTCATATCGGCGCCGGAGATGGCATTTCTATTGGCAGCTACTGGGAACAGTCGGTCGGCTCTATCCGGGAAGACCGTCAGCTTTTTGGCGAAGCGCGGTTCGATGTGGCCGTTATCGGTGCGGGCTACACCGGGCTGTCGGCGGCGCTGCGCCTGGCGCAAGCCGGTGTCTCCGTTTGCGTACTTGAAGCGAACCGCGTGGGGTGGGGCGCTTCGGGGCGGAATGGCGGATTTTGCTGTTTTGGCGGCACTAAACACTCTGAAGCGGACTTGATCCGGCGGTTTGGGCTGGAGGAAGCAAAACGGTTTGTTGCCTACCAACTCGAGGCCATGGAGACGGTCGGCGAACGGCTTTCGCAATGGAACCTCGATGTCGACCGCCATTCGGATGGTGAAGTCATTCTGGCGCACCGCCCGAAAGACTACGAAGGCTTTGCCGATGAAAGCCGGTTTTTGAACGGGACTTTCGGCCTGGATACGAAGGTCATACCGCCAGAGGAGCTGCGCGAGCGTGGGCTTGGCGGACCGCAGTTCCACGGTGCCATGCATTTGCGGCATGGTTTTGCATTGAACCCGATGAAATACCTTCAAGGTCTGGCCGACCGTGTTCGCAAGTCGGGGGATGCGCGGCTATATGCTCACACACCGGTGGAGACGGTCGAGCGCGATGGGGCGGACTGGCGGCTGGGTACGCCGCATGGGCTTGTTCGTGCCGGGAAAGTCATTCTGGCCGGCAACGGCTATTCCCGTATGGATGCGCCTTCCTGGCTGAACGGCCGTCTCATGCCGGTCATGTCCTCGATACTGGTTACGCGGCCCTTGAGCGACGGCGAGCTTGCGGATCAGGGCTGGACCAGCGACTTCATGGCGGCCGATACACGAATTCTGCTGCATTACTTCCGTCTTCTGCCCGACAGACGGTTTCTCTTCGGTACACGGGGCGGCATTTTCGAAACACCGGGTTCATTCAAGGCAATGCGGAAGCGGGGCAGGGCCGACTTCGACCAGATGTTCCCATCCTGGCGCGGCGTGGAGAGTGAGTACAACTGGCATGGCCATGTCTGCTTGTCCCGGGATCTGTCGGCTTTTGTCGGCCCGGTGCCCGGCATGGATGGGGTGTTCGCTTCGATGGGATATCACGGCAGCGGCGTCGCCATGGCCTCTCTTTCTGGTGAAAAGGCTGCGGATCTGGCGTTGGGCAAGATCACGCCTGCGGACCTGCCAGCGGTGATCAGCCGCCCGTTCCGGAAGTTCTCGGTCCCGGCATTCCGCCAGTTATATCTGCAAGCGGCCTACTGCTGGTATGGACTGAAGGACCGCTGAGGCTCGGTCTTGCCTCCAACGTCATGAGGAGGGCAGGGGGCATCCGGCTGCGGGGCTCAGCTGGCCCGCCTCTTGATGAGCGCCGCGTTGACGTGGCAACGGACCTCATAGCCGAGCTTCTGGTAGAGCCGGATTGCTCCGTCATTATCAGCATAAGCATGCAGGAAGGGCGTGATGCCATCTGCTTCAATCCGGGCTGTTGCATAGGCAGAAAGCTTCGCTGCAAGGCCTTGCCCACGGTAATCCGGATGGGTGCAGACACCACTGACTTCAGTGTAGCCAGGGATAGCCAGACGCTGCCCTGCCATCGCGGCCAGGTGGCCGTCCCGCTTGATGCCCCAGAATGATCCAAGCTCCTTTGTGCGCGGACCGAAAGGTCCCGGCTTTGTCAGGTCGACAAGAGCGGTCATCTCCGGGATGTCGTCTTCCGTTAGACTGACGATTTCCTCTGCATCTGCCTCGACAGACACCGGCCGGCGTTTGACCATCTGAACACCTTGCTTTTCAATGGCAATCAGGAGGTCTTCCGGAACAGTCACACCCTGGGCCTGCAGCAGAAAGACCTGATCGGTCTCCTCCTGTAGCAGATCGCTGAGTGCGTTCAGGCTTTCAGGAGAATTGTCCTGAGTTGCTGCGAAGGGAGAGACTTCCGGATCAAACCGGCGGGCGAGGTCATTTCCCTTGGCAAAGCTGCTTTGCCGGGTGGTGAGGGCGGTCCATACCACCCGGTCCAGGTCGGCATTGGCGGAGCTGTTCGTTTGGTTGATCATGTGGAATTCTTCCTTGATACCGAAGTCCGGCGGCGAAACGGAACGTTGAGTGGGAACGGCTTATCTGGGGATGCGTTTTGCGAGAGGCCGCTCGGCAAGGGCTTCCTCCAACTGTGTCAGTTGCGAGAGGAAGTCCTCCCCCAGTTTGCTGCAGGCGTCGGCCACCGCCGTTTCAACATGAGGCCACATCGCAGTCTTCAAGTGTTCGGTGAGGGCTTGCCCTGCGGGCGTCAGGTGGACAGTGCTGACCCGCCGGTCTGTCTCTCCGGCGCGCGTCTCGACAAAACCGTCGGTCTTCATTTTACCGATCATACGTGTGACGCCGGGCTGGCTTTGACCAAGGCAGGCCGACAGGTCGCTTATGCTCAACGGGCCGTTGCGATCAATAGCGGCTAGCACAGGGTTGTACGGCGTTGGCAGGTCCTTTCCAGCCAATAGGCGCGCCATCTCCTGTGTGTCCGCCTGCAGCCGTTCCCCGATCCGCTTCAGCCGGCTGCCGAGTGTGGTGTAGCCAAGCTCTCTGACAATGTCTTCGACCATGGTATCCTCCATATCCATAACAAGTTATGTAACTTGTTATGGATATGGAGGCAAGTGGTGTTCTGCGAATATCCTGTCGCGAATGTCAGAAGCGTTTCGGCCGGGATTACCCTTCGATATGGTTCAGCCCGGTGCGGTCAAACGGTCTGTTAACGGGATGTAAAAATCAGAACTTTGCGCCAATAATTGTGCAAATTGCTCATGTTTTACTTCTTATGCGAACCCGCGGGCAAGGTTATAATCGTGCAACCGGAGGATAGAGCGTGACCCATGGCAAACAGCACGATCAGTGAAGATTCTTTCGCCAAGCTCATTAGTATTGCAGGCCGTCAGCGGATGCTGTCCCAGAGGGTCGGGTTCCTGTTCGTGACCTTGAATGGCTACTGTGAAAAAGGGTGCGCGCTGCCTGCGGCGCATCTCGCGATGTTGCAGGCCGCCATTCAGGATTTCACTCATGGGTATGCGATTCTCCGGCGAGGGGATCCGGACCAGGGTCTGCCGGTCCTGCAGTCTGATCGTGTGGAGCAGGTTTTGTGCGGCAAGGCCGGTGGTGATGACTGCAATGGCGAAACGGGCCAGCAGGTGATCGACCGCTTCCTGAAAGAAACCAGGGAGGGGATCTCTGACCTTGAAGACGGGCTGCCGCAGCCGAGCGATCGGGCGAACCGGTATTCCGCATATGTGCTCGGCCCGCTTCTGCAGGTTCTCCAGGCTATTGTGACAGCACTCGAGACGGATTTTGAAGACGAGATGAAGGTTCGGCGGGAACGCCGCGCCGCGGACGTGGACCGGGTCATGAGGGCTCTTCAGGAGATCCAGAAAGCCTCGAAGTTTTCCCGCATGGTGGCGCTGAATGCCAAGATATCTGCTGACCGTGCCGGACCGCATGGCCAGGAATTCGGAGCCCTGACTGAGGAGATCAAGAAGATCTCGAACAACATCACTGAAAGCTCCCAGGATATCATCAAGCACCTCGACCATGTCTGATTGCGTCCGGCAATTCTTTTGGTTCTGAGTTTGAGCGAGAAAGCCGTTTTCACGAGCCGGCAAGCGTTGCGTCCTGTCCATTGTCAGGAAGCCTGAGGCAATACCGGCCGCTGCTTCCGCATACCGTGGGAGAGCACCAGAATGTCATCATCAATCGTGTTGGATCTTCAGGATAAGACGGGTCTGAAATCCAGTAAGGGAACCGCCTGGGTTGCCGGCTGGATCAACGGCGAAAGCGACACATTTCAAGTTCTCCAGCAAGACGGAAGCTTCTGCGCGCCTCCGGCAAACACGGGATTGCGATTCTTCAAGGTCTCGGATGTGCCGGCCGTTACTCTGGACACCGCAACAAATGGCAATGACCGGCTGCTGTTTGTCGTCTCAAAGGACAAGCCAAGCGATCTGACCATCACCGGTACGACACCGGTTGCCTACACCCAGTATCCCTACCTGAGCCCACCAGGCGTGGCTGCTCCCGGGCCTTTCGATGTGTTTGAATTCGGCATGAATGCCCAGTTCGACCTGAGCGCCGTCAGCGGCTTTGGCCTCAATCTGCGTTTTGAGATTGCGCACGATTGTGACGATGAAACCCCAACCCGCTTTGGCGTGCGCGAAGGTATCAGCCGGGCGGACATCAAGACCGCTTACGGCAAGTTCATTGCGAATGAGGCTGTAAGCTTCCCGGCGGCGGCCTATTTTGCGCAGCTGCTTTACGATGCACCGCTGAC
>JBNKOQ010000138.1:0-8312 GCA_050294735.1 Roseibium sp.
GACCGGTTCTATCTCGCGATCAGCGCAGAATTACACATTTATCTAATTGACGCAGCCAGCACCGCGGCGGTTGTCCGGGAGCCGACGCCAGAGCGGAAGGGAAGATTGTTGCGGCGGGCAAGCTTCGCAGCACCGTTGAGAAGCAGGGTTCCCTCAGGGCTGCCGAAGGTGGGAGCACCGGACTGCATGGAGATCGAGCTCACAAACGCGCCGAAGACGACCGGAGCGCCGGGGCGCAGAAGCTGCGTCAACGCACAACCTGCCAGCGCCTCAGCAAGGACCTGGGAGAGGGTGCCGGACACCGTTACCGGGCTCATGGCGCCGGCCAGGATAAAGGGCGAGACGATGCAGGCCTGATTGGCCCTGGCATAGACCTTCATCGCACCCAGCATGGTGCCGTCGAAAACCAGCGGCGAGTTGGCGTTGATCAGCTGGATCATGACACAGTTCTGGTCGACGAAATCTTCGCCGAAGACGATTTGTGCCATCTTGACGGAATCTTCGGCCCGCTCGGGCGCCGTGACCGATCCCATGAAGGGCTTGTCGGAATATTTGATATGGGAATAGACCATATCGAAGTGGCGCTTGTTGACCGGCAGATCCACAGGTTCGCAGACGGTGCCGCCCGAGTGGTGCATGAACGGCGAGATATAGGCCAGCTTCACGAAGTTGCGGAAGTCTTCGATGGTGCCGTAGCGGCGGCCCTGGTCGAGGTCCGTCACAAATGGGGGGCCGTAGACCGGAGCGAAGACAGTGTTGTTGCCACCGATTTCCACGTTGCGCGCTGGATTGCGTGCGTGCTGGGTAAACTGGCTTGGTGCCGTCTTCACCAGTTCCTGCAGCAGGCCTTTCGGGAACCGGACACGTTCGCCGTTTACGTCTGCACCGGCAGTTTTCCAGATTTCCAGAACCTCGGGATCGTCGCGGAACTCAATTCCGATTTCAGCGAGAATGCGGTCGGCCTGCGCTTCGATCTTCTCACAGCCTTCGTCGCTCAGGTATTCGAGAAGAGGAATGTTGCGGCTCAGGTAGGGCGCATAAAGCGCGCCGGATCCCGACTGCCTCCGCTCTTTGCGGGCGGTTCGGCCCCTGCGGCCGGCTGACCGTCTGCTCGGTTCTGTTGAAACGCTGGAATCAGCCGTATCGGTCATGTCAGGCTCCGTGGGGTAAGTGGCCTAAAATTGGCTATCGCAATCAGGATACCTTGACTGGGGCAGCTTTGCACGCCACGCGCTGAAGCGTCCTTTCCTGCTTTAAAAACGGCACTGCCAATTATTGGCAGTCGGTGGGATGGCGGCTTGAGAACAGCCCGTGTCGGTCAGAGGCGCCTGACCGAGTTTGCCGCTGCCTAGTGTTATGCCATTGTTGCTGCCGGATAGGCTGTGCTGCCGCCAGGGTATCGCCTGGGTTGGGGTTCGGTTTCGGCATATGTCCCAGATGAACAAAGCAGACGGGAGCGCGACCTCGGCACTTCGCTTCCGATCCATGGAAAAGGAATGAAAAATGTCAGCATTTCCTGACAGGGCACAAGTCGTCATCGTTGGTCTGGGCGGTATTGTCGGCGCTTCGGTGGCACATCACCTGATCGAGCGCGGCTGGACCGACATTGTCGGCATCGACAAGTCCGGTGTTCCCACAGACATTGGGTCCACGGCGCATGCCTCCGATTTCTGCTACACGACCAGCCATGACTATCTCTCTGTCTGGACCACCCAGTATTCCATCGATTTCTTCGACAAGATGGGCCATTACGCCCGGGTCGGAGGTCTCGAGGTCGCCCGCACCGGCGACGACGCCTGGATGGAGGAAATCAAGCGCAAGGTGAGCTCGGGCAAGGCTTTTGGCACCAATGTCCGTCTTGTAAGTCCTTCTGAAATCAAGGAAATGTTCCCGCTGATCGAGGAAGATCAGGTCCAGGGCGGCATGTTCGATCCGGATGCAGGTCTGGTTGTTCCGCGCTCGCAGACAGTTGCCGGCAAGCTGGTTGATGAAGGCGAAAAGAGCGGCAAGCTGAAAGTGTTCGGCAACACGCCTGCCCAGTCGCTGATCGTCGAAGACGGCCACATCAAGGGTGTTGTTACCCATCGCGGCACCATCATGGCCGACCATGTCATCGTCTGCGCAGGTCTCTGGGGCCGGTTGATCGCTGAGATGGTTGGCGAAGACCTGCCGGTCATGCCTGTTGACCATCCGCTGACATTTTTCGGCCCCTACAATGAGTTCGAAGGCACGGGCAAGGACATCGGCTTCCCGCTGATGCGCGATCAGGGCAACTCCGCCTATATGCGTGACACGGGCGATCCGAAGACAACCGAAGGCGGCCAGATCGAGTGGGGCTACTACGAGGCCAACGAGCCGCGCATGTGCCATCCGCGCGACCTGCAGGAAAAGGAAGAAGCCCGGCTATCGCCGTCGCAGCGCGACCTTGAGCTGGAGCAGGTCATGGAACCGCTGGAACGCGCCATGGAATTGACGCCGATCCTTGCTGAGCTTGGCTACAACGAAAGCCATTCCTTCAACGGTCTGCTTCAGGTCTCCGCTTCCGGCGGCCCGTCTTGCGGTGAGAGCCAGAAGGTGCGCGGCCTTTGGTACTGTGTCGCCATCTGGGTCAAGGATGGTCCTGGCTATGGCAAGCTGATTGCCGACTGGATCACGGACGGCCGTACCGAGATCGATCACGCTTCCATCGACTACTCCCGCTTCTACGATCACCAGATGACCGAGAAGTACATCGAAGACCGCTGCTACGAAGCGGCTCAGAAGATTTATTTCCCAGCTATCCATCCGCGTGAGCCTTATGTCTCGAGCCGCGGCGTCAAGCGTTCGCCGTTCTATGAGCGGGAAAAGGAACTTGGTGGATATTTCATGGAGCTTGGCGGCTGGGAACGGGCCCACGGCTATGCCGCCAACGAGCACCTGCTGGAGAAATACGGCGACAAGGTTCCGGTCCGCGAAAACGAATGGGACAGCCGTCACTTCTGGCGCGTTTCCAACGCTGAACACCTGGCGCTGTCGGAAGACTGTGGTCTCATCAACCTGTCGCATTTCTATATTTTCGACGTTGAGGGTCCGGATCATGTCGCGCTGATGGAATGGCTTTGTGCAGCCAAGGTCGGCGGCGACAACATGATCGGCAAGGGGATCTACACACACTTCCTCGACGACGAAGGCATGGTGCGTGCCGACCTGACCGTGATCCGCATGGAAGACCGGTGCCGCGTGATCGACGGGGCCGATGCGGGTCCGCGCGATTATCATTATGTCAAGCGCATGGCCGAGGAAAAGGGCTTCGATGTCACCGTCACTGACGTGAATGAAGACTATACGACCATCGGTATCTGGGGCCCCAATGCCCGCGAAAACCTGAAAAAGGTTGTTTCAGACCCAGCTCAGCTCGATCCGGAAAACTTCCCGTTTGCCGCGCTCAAGCCCATCGAGATCGCAGGCAAGACCGTCACGGCCTTCCGCCTGTCTTATGTCGGTGAGCAGGGCTGGGAACTGCACATGAAGTATGAGGACGGCCTGGCTGTCTGGGATGCGCTGCGTGCGGTCGGCATCATGGCCGTGGGTGTTGAAACCTATGCCAACTCGCGCCGTATGGAAAAGTCCCTGCGCCTGCAAAATGCCGATCTGCTGACCCAGTACAACCTGATCGAAAGCGATCTGGCCCGTCCGAAGGTCAAGGAAGCCGATTTCCGTGGCAAGGCCAAGCATGTCGAGTACAAGGCGCGCGAGCATCAGCCCGCCATGCTCTGCACCCTGGTGATGACCGAAAACACCGATGCAAAGGGTGTGAAGCGTTATCCGGTCGGTATCATGCCTGTCATGGATCCGGACACCGGCAAGACACTGGTCGACGAGCTTGGCCGCCTGTCCTACACGACCTCCGTTGCCTATGGCCCGACCATTGGCAAGAACATCGCGCTGGCCTATCTGCCGCACGATTACTGTGAGGTTGGCCGCAAGCTGAACGTGGAATACTTCTCCGAGATCTATCCGGTGGAAGTGGTCTCTGTCGGTTACAAGCCGCTTTACGATCCGGAAAACCTGAAGCCAAGGTCGTAATTGACGCTTGAGAAATGCCTGTGCTGAAAGGCATTCTTGCCTTGCGCCCTTCTCCCCTTAGATGGGAGAAGGGCGCAAGTGATTAGGCTTCGTGAAGTGGCAAGTCAGGGCTGACAAAGTGACCAAATTCGAAAAACTCCTCGCCGAAAAAACGGTTCTCCTGGCCGACGGGGCGACCGGTACCACGCTGTTCGGCATGGGATTGCAGTCGGGCGATGCCCCAGAGCTCTGGAATGTGGATCATCCTGACAAAATAGTGGCCATGCACAAAGGGTTCCTCGATGCGGGGGCCGATATCATCCTCACCAATACATTTGGCGGCAATCGTCACCGGCTAAAGCTGAGCAACGATGCCCACCGGGTGCGGGAACTGAATATGGCCGGGGTTAAATGCGCCCGGGAAGCTGCTGAGGCCTCCGGCAGGGATGTGCTCGTCGCAGGGTCCATCGGCCCGACCGGGGAGCTGTTTCAGCCGCTGGGCGCGCTGACCTATGAAGACGCGGTGGAGGCTTTCTCCGAGCAAATGGACGCTTTGGTCGAGGCAGGCGTGGATATTCTCTGGGTCGAGACAATGTCCGCTGGTGAGGAAATGAAGGCTGCCAGCGAAGCCGCAAAAGATAAGGGTGTGCCGCTTGTCATAACAGCCAGCTTCGATACGGCTGGCCGGACCATGATGGGCCTGCAGCCAAAGGGGCTGAACGATCTGCGGTCCGAATTTGCTTGCGAGCCGGTTGCCATCGGCTCCAACTGCGGTGTTGGTGCGTCCGACCTTCTGACGGCGATCCTTGAGATCACGGCCGCAGATCCGGACGCGATTGTCGTTGCCAAAGGAAACTGCGGTATTCCCCAGATCAAGGGCAAGGATCTGGTTTACACGGGAACACCGGACCTCATGGCCGATTATGCGCGTCTCGCGATTGACGCCGGTGCCCGGATTATCGGGGGCTGCTGCGGAACGTCGGCAACTCATCTGGCGGCCATGCGCGGTGCGCTCGACAGTCATGAACGGTCCGAACGTCCAACGCTCGACACGATTGTGTCCCGCATCGGGCCGCTGGTATCCCCGCCAAACAAGGCGGCTGAGGAGGGCGGAGGCAAACGCCGGGGGCGCAGGCGAGGCTAGGCAACGGAATGATCTAGCCCGGCAACCGAATTTCTGCCTAAATACCCGCCATGAGCGAGCAAGATCCAGATTCACAAGTGACACTGCGCCGGGCGCTGACGCTTCCCTTGTTGGTGTTCTATGGCGTCGGTGTCACGGTGGGGGCTGGGATCTTCGCCCTTGTCGGGGAAATTCTGATTCTCGCGGGCGATCATGCCCCTTTGTCTTTTCTGCTTGCCGGCCTGATTGCCGGGGTTACCGGCGTATCCTATGCGGTGCTGGTGCGACGGTTTCCACGAGCGGGCGGCGAGGCGGTTTTCGTTAACCGCGGGCTCGGTCCTTTCTGGGGACGGGCGACAGGCTATGGCATCGCTGCGACCGGCATTATTTCCAGTGCCGTCATCGCGCTGGCCTTTGTGGGATACGTGCAGGCGCTGGTCTCCGTTCCCAAAACGGTCCTGCTCCTGGGCGTGGTGGGAACGCTGGCCGGAATTGCCTGGTATGGTGTCCGCGAGAGTGTCTATTTCGCGGCGCTGGTGACTGTGGTCGAAGTTGGCACCCTGCTCATCGTCATCTCCTTCGGCGCGCCGCTTTTGACCGACCTTCCGGCAGTGGGCGCGGCTCTGGTGCCGGATGCGGATCGTTTCCTGCCGACCGGAATTCTCTCCGGCGCGGTGATCGCTTTTTTTGCCTTCATCGGTTTTGAGGACATCGAGAACATGGCCGAGGAGACGATCAATCCCGAACGGGCGTTGCCCCGGGCGATCTTCTGGACCCTGGGTATCACCGTGCTGCTTTATGTATTGCTGTCCATGATTGCTGTCCTTGCGCCGGACCGGGCCGCGATCACAGGGTCGTCGGCGCCACTGGCGGTGTTGTTCGAGCAGATTACCGGCATCCCGGGCAAGCCCGTTGCCGCCGCGGCCGCGATTGCCATGGTCAATGGTATTCTGGTCCAGATCGTCATGGCCAGCCGGGTGCTCTACGGCATGGCCGGGGAGGGCATTGCACCCCAATGGTTCGCCAAGGTCAGCCCAAGCCGCCGCACCCCCATGCGGGCAACCGTCGTGGTCACGGCAATAATTATCGTCCTGGCGCTTTTCTTTCCTCTGGTTGGCCTGGCCGAGGCGACCAGCCTGGTGACGCTCAGTGTCTTTGCCTTGGTCAACCTGTCTCTCTTCCGCCTGGGAACGCAGGCGGGCGACAGGTCTTTGAGGCGGTTTCGCTGGTGGGGCCTTTTCGGCACGATGATATGTGTCGGTATTGCCGCGTTTCAGCTGTTGTCAGCCGTAGCCGGAGGGCCTTGACGGTAGCGGGCGCACCCAACCCCTTGCACCCACCCCCCTGAACGTGAACTGAGGGGGCTGCCTGTTTGTTTGGGCGCAGTGGAGTTTCCCGCTTCTGATCCGGACTTCATGTGACCTTTTCAGGTTGGGTTTGGTTGAGTTAGCCGCGTTGCTGGCGCCGTCTGCCGCCACGTCTGGTGTCCGCTGACACAGCCTTCGTGCGTTCGGGCAGTGCGACAGCCGCTCTCAGGTTGTCGAACGGGTCGACTTTGTTCGGCAAGGCCATGGCGTTGACGAAATGCTCCTGAAACTTCGGCTCAAGTGCAGTTTCGATCTTCTCGATATTGCGGACTGTCTCTTCCACTTCACGGCGGTGATCGGTGTTGAGAAGGGCCATGCGGGCGCCGGTGCCGGCGGCGTTTCCAACCCCGGACACGCCGTCCAGCGGGCAATCGGGAATGAGCCCAAGAACCATGGCGTAGGAGGGGTCAATGTAGCTGCCAAAGGCACCTGCCAGCCGGATACGGTCGATCCTGGATGTGCCGAGCTTGTCCTGCAACAGCTTCACACCGGCATAGAGCGCGGCCTTGGCCAGTTGTATCGCGCGGATGTCTGTTTGCAGGATCGAGATATCAATCCCGTCTGAAGCGATGGCATAGGAGAATGTCCGGCCATTCGGAACAATTCTTGAGGTGCGCTCCGCCATTGCGCCGTTGATGACGCCGTCTTCGGTGATGAGGCCGGAGAGGAACATTTCCGCGACCGCTTCTATGATCCCGGATCCGCAGATGCCGGTGACGCCGACCTGATCGATTTTTTCCGCGAAGCCTTCTTCGTCGGACCATTCATCCAGGCCGATAACCTTGTAGCGCGGCTCGAGGGTCTCGCGGTTTATGCGCAGGCGCTCAATGGCACCGGGGGCGGCTCGCTGCCCCGATGAGATTTCGGCGCCTTCAAAGGCAGGGCCGGTGGGAGAGCTGGCAGCCAGCAGCCGGTCGTTGTTGCCCAGAACGATTTCCGCATTCGTGCCAACGTCAACGAGCAGGGTGATCTCGCTGTTGTTGTAAGGCGCCTCGGCCAGGGTGGCCGCAGCGGCATCCGCGCCGACATGGCCGGCAATACACGGCAGCATATAGACCATCGCACCTGGATTGAACTCCAGATCCAGATCGCGGGCCCTCAGGTGGAGGGCATCAGAGACGGCGAGAGCGAAGGGCGCGCCGCCAAGTTCCACCGGATCTATGCCGAGGAACAGATGATGCATTACCGGGTTGCCGACGAAAGTGGCGTCCAGCACGTCCGAGCGGGCGGCTCCAACATCGCCGACCAGCTTGTCGATCAGGGCGTTGATCGCACCGCGGACAGCCCGGGTCAGATCCGGCAGCTTTTCCGGGTTCATCTGAATGTAGGATACCCGCGACATCAGATCCTCGCCAAAGCGGATTTGAGGATTGGATGTGCCGGCGGAGGAGACAGTGCGCCCGGTCGTCAGGTCGCAGAGATGAGCTGCAATCGTGGTCGAGCCGATATCGACGGCAAGACCATAGATGGTTGTCTTTTCACCCGGCCATACAGCGCTGATTTCCGGCAGGCGGTCACCATCGCTGTAGATTGCCGCGGTTACGCTCCAGTGGCCCTTGCGGAGGATTGTCTGGATCTGCGGCAGCAAAGCCGGGTCAATGGTCAGCTGGCCAAGCCCGGCAGCTGCCGCGACAGCTTCCCGCAAACGATCGGCATCGCCGCGCGGCGTTTCCATGTCCGGTTCATCGAGAGTGACGGAAACGAGCGACAGGGCGGAGTTTGGCGTGATTGCCCTTGCCTCGGCACGCTTGCGGACCACCTGGCGGTTGGTCTGGGCC
>JBNKOQ010000139.1:0-8187 GCA_050294735.1 Roseibium sp.
TCCAGAAATGACGGAGCTTCGATTGCTGCTGCGGGCTGCCGCTGACGATGAAGCCGGTCACTTTTTCCGGTGCCAATGCAAAAACATCATATCCGACATCGGAACCGTGGTCGGTCAGATACAGGGCATAGGAAGTGACGCCGCGGCGCTCGAGAAGCTGCTTTATGGCTACTGCCGCGGTTTCAGACCCAGACATGTCCGTGCGCGTCTCTTCCATGCCAGACAGGCGCAGATTTTCGTAATCCGGTGCGATGATATGGAAGTCTTGCGCAAGCTGCGGCGACAGGCGGCCGAAGGGGTTTGCAGGATCGCGGAAGTCCTGCAGCATCACGAGTGTCGGGTTTGCCGGATTACCGGCTTCCAGGAATGAGAGATCCAGACCGTCAAAACTTGCCTCAACGAACTGCGGGTCGTGGCGCTCGAAACAACCGTTCCCGGCCGCTTCGGCCTGATCAAAAAAATAGAATGGGGCGAGGGTGACAGCTGCAAGCAATGCGCTTGAGGGAAAATGTGGCGTCTGAAGCATGGCAAATTCTCCTGGAAAAGATTTGGTTTTGATAAAAACATAGGGGGGAGGCCGCTCCCGATGGGGCCGGTGCGTGACCGGCCTCCCGCGTCGTCAGCCATGGCTGATGAAGGAGCGGTCCATCAGGAGCTACCCATTCGAAAAAATTGGCGGCTTATAGCCCGAGATCACTCAGACCCGGGTGATCGTCAGGGCGTCTGCCTTGAGGCCAACGAAATTTGCGTCCTGCCTCGTCAATTTCCAGATCGTTGATACAGGCAAAACGGCGGCGCATGAGGCCGTCTTCGGAGAACTCCCAGTTCTCGTTACCGTAGGATCGGAACCATTGACCAGAACCGTTGGTCCATTCATAGGCAAAACGGACGGCAATGCGGTTTCCGGTGTAAGCCCATAGCTCCTTGATCAGGCGGTATTCCTTTTCTTTTTCCCACTTGCGGGTCAGGAAGGCTTCCACCTCTTTGCGGCCGGTTAGGAACTCCGAACGGTTCCTCCAATAAGTGTCCGGCGTATAGGCAAGAGCGACCTTCTGCGGGTCGCGGGTGTTCCAGCCATCTTCTGCTGCGCGCACTTTGGCAATCGCGGAGGCTTCATCGAACGGCGGATAGGGCGGACGGGACATGATGTTTTCCTTTTGGTTCTGACGTGTGTGCCTGAAAGCTCATGCTGAGCAATGGTTCCTGAGCACTTAGTGGGGGAGAGGTGCTTCTATGGCTGCGACGACAGTTCCGGCCTGGACGGCTCCGTTTTCCGGGCGGTCCAGGACGCTGCCGAGCATGAGGGCGATCGCAGTGAAGAGTGCGAAGATGCGCAGGCAATTGGGGGTTGGAACATGAGCTCTGGGCATCGCAGATCTCCCTCGGAGTGAAAAATAACTGAACAGAACGGTACGCTTTCGGCTGAGCAGTATATGAACCGATCTGTTCATTTACGCAAGGAAAAAATCGTTATTTATACCAATCGAACGGTCGTGATCAGCTTCTTTGGCGATATGATGCTGAAAATATAAGAAAATTTTCGAGAAACTTGAAAATTTCGCTGAAGTATAATAAGTTACCGTTCAGTACACATAGTGAGGAATTATGCGCCCGAGTAAAAGGGATGAGCTGGTTCGCGAAGCTCTGAAGGTCTTCTACCATGGAGGCTTTCATGCCACCGGCATGGACACTTTGGTGGCAGCGACAGGTATTTCCAAGACGACGATGTTCAAGCATTTCAGCTCCAAGGAGGAGCTGATTCTGGCGGTGCTGCGTCTGCGCGACGAGAATTTCCGTAACTGGCTGGTTCGCCGTGTCGCGGAGCTTGCGGCCTCGCCGCGCGGGCGCCTTCTGGCCATTTTCGACGCCTTGGTCGAATGGTTCGGCGAGCCGGGTTTTCGCGGATGCATGTTTATCAAGGCATCCTCGGAGTTTCAGGATCCTGACCATCCCATTCATGTGCAATCGGCAGAGCACAAGCGGTTGTTGTTCAACTACGTGAAAGATCTGGCCGTTGCGGCTGGAGCTCCGGAACCTGCGGTTCTTGCCCGCCAGCTTCTCCTGCTGAAGGAAGGCGCTATTGTCACCAAGCAGATGGGATATGAGCTAGACTCGGCAGGAGACGCGAAAAAGGCGGCGGAAGTCCTGCTGGCGCATGCGTTGGGCAAAGAGGTTGCCTGAGGATCTCAGTCCGAAGAGGCGCCCGTGGCGGAAGTCTGCGCCAGTTGGTCCACATAGGCGAGAATGGCCTCGATATCATCCTGCGTGAGGATCAGCTCCTGGATGGTGGCAGGCAGGTTCTCCGGTCGCGGGTCATCCACGTCAAGACGGATATGGGCCGGATGGGGATTGCGGGACATAAAGCTGTCGAAACGGTCCTTCCAGTCGGGCAGGAAACTGACCATCGTCTTGAAGGACGGCGTTGAGGATGTGCCGGTAAAGCGGTTGCTTTCATCGACGATATGACAGCGCGCGCAGTGGAGCTTGGCAAGGGCAAATCCGCGCTCCGGAAGGGAAGAGGCGTTTTCTGCCAAGGCGCTGGAAGCAAATAGCATGACAAGCAGGGACAGAGGAAGGAGTGCATGTGGCAGGGAAACATCGGCTGCAGAAAGGGTCTGGTTGTTCGAGCGTTCTTGCGGCACTTTTTTCTCCTCCACTTTCGTCATTTAACCTGGGAATGAGTGCGCCTTCCAGCAGCCCATGCATAAAAAAAGCCGGCACTTGGCCGGCTTTTTAACGTCAGATGTAAGCGGTTCAACGTTTTACAACGATCTTCGATCCCACGGTGACATTTTTGTAGAGATGGATAACATCCTCATTGGCCAGCCGAATGCAGCCGGAGGAGACAGCACTTCCGATGGTCCAGGGCTGGTTTGTACCGTGAATGCGGTAGAGCGTGCTGCCAATGTACATGGCGCGCGCGCCGAGCGGGTTGTTTGGGCCACCCGGCATGTGGGACGGCAAGATCCGGCCCTTGGCGCGTTCGCGGGCACGCATTTGCGGCGGCGGTGTCCAGCCCGGCCACTCGGCCTTGCGGGTAATGCGGTGAACACCGGACCACTGGAAACCGTCCTTGCCGACGCCAATGCCGTATTTCATCGCCTTGCCACCCGGCAACACATGATAGAGGCGCCGCTCTTCCGTATCGACGATGATGGTGCCTGGCTTATACGGGCCGTCGTAACGGACTTTCTTGCGCCGTACGGGTGACTTGCCGCCGTAGGACGGGCCATAGGTGACCCACTGTTTCGTATTCGGATCGAAAAACTGTCCGCCTTGAGCTGCGTAAGCCGAGCTGCTGACGACAGCAAACAGCAGCCCGAGGGCTGCCAGAAATCCCATTCTCATTCCAATTCCCCCAAGAAGAGCGATATTAAACGCGAATCACAAAAATACTGGCCGATAGTCTCGGATATTTGCCTTGCCGCAACGTTAATGAAGCCTGGCTCCGGCGCAAAGAATTGATGCATCACGAACTCGTGAGGTTATGGCCGGAGGAGACGTTGATCCGGAATGAGATCGCACGCCCTGCTTCCGTTTTCCGTTGCGCCAGGCGGCTGCACCGCGGGCAGCGCCTCTCCCCTATTTGTACTTCTCGATAAAGGCGTCGATGGACAGGGAGCGGAAGTCCGGTAGCCTGGCTTTCAAAGTGCTACGGTCCCAATCCCACCAGGCCAGCTCTTGGAGAGCTTCGGCCTGTATCTCCGTGAACCGGCGCTTGAGTTCTTTGGCGGCAACGCCTCCGGCAATCGTATAGGGCGCGACGTCCTTGGAGACGACGGCCCCGGCGGCGATAACCGCGCCGGTGCCGATAGTGACGCCGGCAAGCACCGTCACGCCGTGTCCAATCCAGACATCGTTGCCGATGGTGACCCAGTCCTTCTTGCGCCACTCGAAAAACTCAGCGTCATCGCCGCCCAGATCGTAAGCGGCGGCGCGGTAGGTGAAGTGATGCTGCGAGGCCCTCCAGGTCGGATGATTGCCGGGGTTAAGCCGGACATTTCTGGCGATCGAGCAGAACTTTCCAATCGTTGTCCAGACAATATCGCCGCCCTGCACGACGTAGGAATAATCGCCCATCTCGCTTTCGCGCATTTCCGTGCGGGCGCCGACTTCGGTCCACTGACCGAGCTCGCAGTTCAGAACGAGAGCCTCGGGATGAATGTTCGGTGCAGAGGACAGGGGTGGTTTGCTGGCGGCAGCGGACATGTCGGGACACTCTCGTTGAAGATGAATAACGCTTTTTACCGTTGGTGTGCCGCCTCTCAAGGACGTTTTTATGACACCGGCATTTTCCAGGGCCGACGCGCGGGCTCTGGCCGGTTTGGGATGGAATGGCGCCCCTCTGGGGATAGAAAACGGGAGACGGCCGGTTTGATGAACTGGCGGAAAACTACAGAGTTGCCGCCAGTTTACCCCGTCAGTTCATGTAATTGTCATTGGTTCGTCGTCAAAACTTCAAGCATGTCTGCTGCTTTTGTCATGCAGCTGCAATAAAACCGTGGCTCTTGTCGCTCAGAGAAAAGATAACTTCAGCGGCAGGGCTTGCGAGTGATCCACTTCGACAACGTGACGAAAACATTTGGCGGGCGGACCGCGGTCGATCAGGTCTCCTTCTCGATCGACAAGCCGCAGATGGTTGGCATCATCGGGCGCTCCGGAGCCGGTAAATCGACGCTCTTGCGCATGATCAACCGTCTGACACCTGCCACATCGGGCAGGATCATGTTCAACGGGGAAGACATCCTCAGCCTCAAGGGTCCATCCATGCGCCGCTGGCAGCGGGATTGCGCCATGGTGTTTCAGCAGTTCAATCTGGTGCCGCGTCTGGATGTGGTGACCAACGTCATGCTCGGCCGGTTGAACGCTCAGTCCACTTTCAAAAGCCTGTTCAATATCTTCGGTGCTGATGAAGTGAGGGGCGCCCTTGCCGCGCTTGACCGGCTGGGCATCGTTCAGGAAGCACCCAAGCGTGCGGAAGAACTCTCTGGTGGCCAGCAGCAGCGCGTCGCCATTGCCCGGGCGCTGATGCAGGACCCTTACATGGTTCTTGCCGATGAGCCGATTGCCTCTCTCGATCCGATGAACGCCAAGATCGTTATGGACGCTCTGCGTGAGATCCATGAACGCGACAACAAGGTGGTTATCTGCAATCTGCATACGCTCGATACGGCCAGAGGCTATTGCGACCGGGTGATCGGCATGCGTGACGGCAAGATCGTCTTCGACGGCGTACCGGAGCTGCTGACAACCGATGTCGCCCGCGAGATCTACGGCGCGGACCAGAGCTTCAACGAGGCGGCGACATCGACCGCCATCGACAGCCCGGGCATCGCTGCCCGGCACATCAATTCTGCCGGTGCGATGACGCCGGCGGCTGCGGCCGCGATGTAGTTCCGGCCAATTCGAAAGTCATCAAGAAAGATCCATCTCTTTGGGAGAGCCCCAGATGAACGTTGTTTCCAAGTTCGCAGCCCTTGCTGCGGTCAGTATGATCGCCCTGAACGCAACGCACGCTGTTGCGGCAGACAATATCACTGAATTCCGCATTGGCATCCTCGGCGGCGAAAACGCCTCTGACCGCCTGCGCGCCTATGAGTGCCTTGAAACCAAGACGGCCGACCTGCTCGGTGTTCCGGTCAAGCTGTTCGCTCCGGCCGACTACAACGGCGTGATCGAGGGGCTTCTCGGCGGCAACCTTGATATGGCCTGGCTCGGCGCTTCGGGCTACGCCAAGGTTTACCTGACCGATCCGGAAGCCGTTGATCCGGTTCTCATCAAGGTCAACCAGGATGGCGGCTACGGCTATTATTCCATCGGTTTTGCGCGCATCGACAGCGAGATCAACTCGCTCGACGACATGAAGGGCAAAGTCTTCGGTTTCGGTGACCCGAACTCCACCTCCGGCTATCTGATCCCGTCCATCGAAATCCCGAAGCTGGGCTACTCGATGAAGCCGGGCGAATATTTTTCCGACGTGAAGTTCACCGGCGGTCATGAGCAGACCATCGTTGCCGTTGCCAATGGCGACATCGACGGCGGTGTGACCTGGGCCGACGGTCTGGGTGAATGGGAAGACGGTTACAACTCCGGCGCCCTGCGCAAGGCCTCCGATGCGGGTCTCGTCGACATGACCGAAATCCACGAAATCTGGCGCTCGCCTGTGATCCCGGAAGGTCCGGTTGTCCTGTCGAAAAAACTGCCGGAAGACGTCAAAGTCAAGATGACCGGCCTGATGGCCAGCCTGAAGTCCATGGATGAAGAGTGCTTCTATGGCGTGGCTGCTGGCGACGCGAAAGGCTTCATGCCGATCACGCACAAGGCTTACGAATCCATCGTGGCCGCCCGTAAGGCCAAGAGCAAAAACTAAGACCAGTGCCTGAAGGCACGACGCGGGCCGGTTCTCCGGTCCGCGTCTTCTTTATGCCAACATGCTGATAAAGGTGCTTTTGAAATGGCCGTAGCAGCCCTGGAACAGGAAATCCTGTCGATGCGCAAATGGCGCCAGCTTTATTCCCTGATCGGGGTTCTGCTGGTTATCGCCGTTCTTGTCTCCGGCTATTCGAAGTCCAATGCGATGAACTCGGGTGGCTTCATGCAAGGGCTGCCGAAGTTCTTCGATTATCCCGGGGAAATTGTCCTGGAGGCCTGGAATGCAGGTCCGGCGTTCCTGGGACTGCTGCTCCACTTTCTGCCCTTCATGCTTGAGACCTTGAACATTGCGGGTGTCGCGACGCTGTTTGGTGGCGCGCTGGCGGTCGTATTCGCCATGGCCTCGACCCGGAATGTCGACAGCTATGGCCCTCTTATTCCTGTTGTGCGCCGCATGATGGACATCATGCGCGCCTTTCCGGAACTGATTATCGCCCTGTTCCTGATTTTCGTGTTGGGATCCAGCCCGGTGCCGGCCATGATCGCCGTGGCGTTTCATACCACCGGTGCGCTGGGCAAGCTGTTTTCCGAAGTGAACGAGAATATCGATCGCAAGTCCATCGAGGGACTGGCCGCCTGCGGAGCCAACTGGCTGCAACGCATTCGCTTTGCCGTTCTGCCGCAGGTCGCCCCTAATTATCTCAGTTATTTCCTGCTGCGCTTCGAGATCAATGTGCGTGCCTCCGCGATCCTGGGGTTCGTCGGGGCAGGGGGGATCGGTGCCGAACTCCGCCGGACTATCGGTTGGGGGCAAGGCTCCGGCGATGAAACAGCGGCAATCTTTGTTCTGCTGTTCGTCACCATCATGATCATCGATCAGACATCATCTTACCTGCGCGGCAAGCTCGTCGGCGCGGGGCGGGCACATTGAGGACCTCGACATGACCGAAGCCATCCTTCAGCCCGCGATCGATGAAACCGCCATTCTGGAAAAGATACGCAAACGGACGCTGTTCACGATTGGTGTGCCGCTGCTGATCCTGACCTACTTCGCCTACACCTGGTTCGCATTCGACGTGCCCGGAATTCTGGATCGGGCACAGCCCAACCGTGCGGTGATCCTGGCAACCGATGCGGTGGCCTACAAGGTTCATGTGACCAAGGATCTCCGCCGTGGCGGTCTGGAGGTGGCCATTGAAGGTGAGCGCACAGCAACCTATGACAACAGTGCCGTTCCGGACTGGGTTCAGGTTAACGGCGATGATGCGGTTGTTGATCTTGGCGAAGGCTATTTGATCGAGATCGCCAGCAAAACCATGCGTTTCACGGTTCCGGACTACGGCGTCATCAAGGTCACCGGCACAAAGAAGGGCGTCGAAACCATTCTGCCACCCGGCGATGTGCCCGGCTGGCTCAAGGACGATCCGCGCAAGTTCGATGCGCGCCCGACCCTGGATCGCCGCGTCCAGGTCACCAAGACCAAGATCGAGGTGCATAACTATTTCGGTGGCTGGGAGAATTTCTGGTTCACCTTCAAGTCGCCGCTCTATGGCAAATCTTTCGGTGAGTTGACGAGCCTTGCCATGAGCAGCGTCCGGATGGACCCAGCGCAGTCGAACCTGTCTTTCATATTCGATCAGTTCTTGTCCAACACGGATTGGCAGCACCGCGCCGTTTTCACGGCTCTGTTCGAGACGGTCATGATGGCGGTACTCGGCACCTTGACCGCGGCCTTGATAGGGCTTCCCCTGGCGTTTCTTGCCGCCCGCAATTTTACGCCCTCGTTCTTTCTGCGTTTCGGTGTGCGAAGGGTCT
>JBNKOQ010000140.1:0-8173 GCA_050294735.1 Roseibium sp.
AGCTGTCGACGGAGTGATAGGAGCCATCCACGAGGCAAACGGAAATATCCACCAGGGGAAACCCGAGCGGGCCCGACCGGGCCGCTTCCATGACACCATCCCGGACCGAGGAAATATACTGCTTCGGCACAACACCACCGGTGATCCGGTCACTGAAGACCACCCCTTCCCCGCGCGGCAAAGGTGAAATCTCCAGAACGACATCCCCGAACTGCCCGTGCCCTCCGGACTGCTTTTTATGCCGGCCGCGTGCGGTTGTCCCGGTTCTGATCGTTTCCGAATAGGGCACCTGCGGCGCGTCGGTCTCGACCGCAAGTCCGTATTTTCCGGTCAGGCGCTCCTGTGCCACCCGAAGATGCATTTCCCCCTGGCCCTGAAGAACGGTTTCGCCGCTGTCCTGATTTTGAAAGAGCTGCAAAGCGGGATCTTCCTCAACCAGCTTGTTCAGCGCCGACGAAAGACGCACTTCGTCCTGGCTGCGGCTGGCGGCAATGGATTGAGACAACACGGGCTCCGGTATCTCGAACCGGGCCAGCGGCACACCGTCACCGGCAGCCAGACGCAAGGTCTCGCCCGTCAGCACACCCTCCAGACGGCCAAGACCGACCAGGGCACCGCTTTCCGCGGATGCACGCTTGACCGCCTGCTGGCCAAAGAGCGTGTAGAGACCGGAGATCTTCACCTCGCTGCCGTCCGAACGGTACAGACAATCTCCATCACGAAGGGTCCCGTTCAGCACTCTTGCGATTGACATCTTGCCGGCATGCAACGTGTAAAGCGTTTTCAGAACCTGAACGGTTCCGGGCTTCACCTCGGTTTCCAGCCTCTGGTCCGTCACCTGGATATCCGGGCTTTCGTGGCGTATTGCCTTCAACAGCCGGCCTATACCGTAACCGTGCTCCGCCGAGCCGAAGAAAACAGGACAAATCAAGCCGTCGGCAAGTTCCTTCGCCAGATCGTCGAACACCACGGACGGTTCAGGCCGAATGTCCTCCAGCAGCGCCTCCATCAGCTCATCGTCATGATCGGCGAGCGTTTCAAGCATGGTGTAGCGCGCTTCCACTTCCCGCGCCCGTTCCGCATCCGGAATGTCTATCACCGTACTCTGCTTCTGCTCGCAGTAGACATGAGCCCGTTCCAGCGCCAGGTCGATGAAACCCGTTGCACGACCATTGGTCCAGATAGGGAGTTGCCGGAGAACCAATGGGGTGGACGAGGCCGGCTGCAGAACTTCGAGTACTTCGCGCAGGCGCCGATTGCTCTTGTCGATCTTGTTCAAAAACAAAACCCGCGGAATTGCGCGGGCTTCGAGCGTCTTCAGGATGAGCTGCAAGGCGGGTACCTTACGCTCGTCATCCTCCGCGACAACGATGGCAAGATCCACCCCCGGCAGCACGCCCTCCATTTCCGTGAGGAATTCGACAGACCCTGGACAATCTATGAAACTGAGCCGGTCGCCAAGAAAATCTGTCTCTGCAAAATTCGCTTCAACGCTCATGCCATGGCTTCTGGCTTCCGGAGACGCATCCCCGACCGTATTCCCGCCGCCAACCGTGCCCTGGCGGGCAATAGACCCGGTTCTGGCAAGAATGGCTTCCAGCAGACTGGTCTTGCCACTGCCGAAAGGACCTACGATCGCGATGCAGCGGGTGCCCGCTGTCACATGGTCACCCGCGCCGGTCTCCTTGCCGCCGCTGCTTTGGTGCTTTGCTTCTGCCATGGCTCGCCTCCTTGGGTTATTATCCTGCGCGCCCGGCAAATCGTCGACACGCGATCCGCCGCGCCTCGCCCCGCCATTGGGGGCGGACCCGTATCGTCGCGCCGAAACAAGATATAACGCAAGGGAAACCTATGCGGCACCGCAACATACCCCTGCAGCCAGCTTGCTGCCTGGCAGGCTGAAGACCATTTCATGGGAGAAGAGGAATGCCCAAACCACTGGTGCAATTTGCAGCTTCCACTGTCTTCGCTCTTCTGGCTGCAGCGCAAGGCGGTCCGCAGATCCAGATCGAAAACAACAGCCGTCTCCTTGCTCAAGCGCCTCCCTTGCGGGGATTGGACGCCGATCCACGCAGCTATCTTCCCTCAGCCCGGCAACTTCTCGACCAGCAACAGAACCGGCAACGGAACAAGGCTTCAACGCAAAGACGGATAGAAGAAAGCGAGCGCCGGCAAACCATGGAGCGTCTGAATGCTCCCACGGGCAATTGCGCAAACCAGGTAAGCCCCGGCTGCGCACCCCGCCAGGATGGAAACTGAACAGCTTCATACAGCCTGGAAAGTGACTGTATGGCTTGAAAATCAGAGTTTCTCCCGCCCGCACAAAACCTTATCGACCTCGTGCGGGCGGGACGGGTTCTAGTTGATCGGCTTCAGGGAAAGTTTGCTAACCCCAACGGTCAAATTGGTTCCGGTCTGGCTCTCTACGCTGAAAGGGTTCAGCGCGATCGACTTGTCGAGCCCGCCGACCAGAGCGTTCGCCTTGAGACCAGCACCAAGGCTGGCACCAGCCGTTACGCCGGCATAGTTTCCCGCCAGTGCTCCCGGCTTCATATCGGCACTCGGGGCCAGAACACCCCAAACCAGCGTGGCATTGTTTGTCTTGCCAATATCCAGGCCATACTCCTTGACCGTGCCGGAGTAATACTCAACAGCCCCGCCGCCGGCCGGCTTATAATTACAGCCAAGTGTCGTTGTGGAACCGACGATGAAGTTCGTTTCGCCTTCGACAGCGCAGGTCAACTTGCCCACCTGCACGCCGGGAGCGTTGTCCTGCGCCGCGGCAGGCAAGGCAAATATGGCACTGGCAGTCAAAGCCAAGGCAAGTGATGTGGTCCGAAACATGTTTTTCTCCTGACAATCGATGTCATTGAGAACAAGCCCTGAATAGGCCGTTCAGACCTAGACATGGGAAGCCATTTCAGCTTTTTCCCGATTGTTTTGTGATTTTCTTTTGACAAGATTGAGTTGGAAATATGCCAGACATGCCGGGGCATCGGCATTGTTCCCAAAAGAGCACAAACTTCCTGATAAACAGCAAAAAGGGCGGATTTCTCCGCCCTTTCCGTATCGCTAAATCTGTACGGAGCCTACTTGAGATTGCCGCAGAAGCGCTGAATGCGCGTGCAGGCTTCTTCCAAGGCTTCCGTCGAGGTTGCGTAGGAAATACGGAAGTTCGGTCCAAGACCGAAGGCCGATCCCTGCACCACGGCCACGCCTTCCGTTTCCAGAAGCTCCGTCACGAAATCCTCGTCGCTCTCGATTGTCTTGCCGGACGGAGCCGTCCGTCCAATGGTGCCGGCGCACGACGGGAAGACGTAGAAGGCACCTTCCGGATTGGGGCAAGTGATACCCTTCGCCTGGTTCAGCATGGACACCACCAGGTCACGGCGGCCCTTGAAGACTTCGTTGTTGGCGGGAATGAAATCCTGCGGCCCGTTCAGGGCTTCGACGGCCGCCCACTGTGCAATTGAACTCGGGTTCGAGGTCGACTGCGACTGAACTTTTGCCATTGCCTTGATGAGTTCGGCGGGACCACCGGCATAGCCAATACGCCAGCCGGTCATCGCATAAGCCTTGGATACACCATTGACCGTCAGCGTCCGGGCATAAAGCGAAGGTTCGACCTGGGCCGGCGTGGTAAACTCAAAGTCGTCGTAGACGAGGTGTTCGTACATGTCGTCAGACATGATCCAGACGTGCGGATGCTTGACCAGCACATCGGTCAGAGCCTTCAGCTCCGCACGGGTATAGGCGGCACCGGACGGGTTCGACGGAGAGTTGAAGATCAGCCATTTGGTCCGCGATGTAATTGCCGCCTCAAGAGACTCCGGCGTGATCTTGAAGGTGGACTTGTCCGCCTCGACGATCACCGGCTCGCCACCGGCCAGCAAAACCATATCCGGATAGGACACCCAGTACGGGGTCGGGATAATGACTTCGTCACCCGGGTTGATCGTCGCGATCAGCGCGTTGTAGAGAACCTGCTTGCCGCCGGTGCCAACAGTGATCTGGTTCGGTTCGTAACTAAGGCCATTTTCCCGTTTGAACTTGGCGCAAATCGCAGCCTTGAGTTCAGGAATACCGTCTACTGCGGTGTACTTGGTCTTTCCTTCCGTGATCGCCGCGATGGCAGCAGCCTTGACGTTTTCCGGAGTATCGAAGTCCGGCTCACCGGCTCCCAGGCCGATGACATCGCGCCCGGCGGCTTTCAGCTCGCGGGCCTTATTGGTAACGGCAATCGTTGCGGATGGTTTTACACGCGCCAGCGCGTCGGCGATAAAGCCCATTGTGCCCTCCATGGCAAAGGCGGAAATCCAAGCGCGCGGACCGTAGTCCGCACTGCAAGCCTTCGCAAGAGCCTGAAAGGCAGAAGCGGTAAAAAAGCTGCATAGCCAATGAGAATTCGAGCGGATACAGACTTACGATCTGGCCTCAAGAACCAGTTTCGGCACCTTGTCGGAATCCAGCAAACTCGCCTTGATACGCTTCTTTTTGGAAATGCCGCCCAGACTGTTGATCACGGTTGGTTGCGGGATCTCGTTCCCCTGCTCGGCAGCCTGAAGAAGGCTGCTGTAGCTTTTGGGATGAAGGAGGGTCTCGGTGATCGTTTTGTTATCGATGGATTCCTTGGTCAGATTATAGGCTTTCATCGCCGATTTATTGGCCGCGACAATCATCCGGTTTTTCGTGTTGACGACGATAATGGGAGCGCCGCAAATGCTGAAAATCTTGGCGAAATCCACTTCGCCACTGGCATGGCCGGCGGAAAACAAAACGCCACCAAAACTTCCCGCGATCATGAAGTACATGACATTGTAGCCAAGTTCGAGCGTCTCGCCCGAATTCAGCAGAAACTTGCCGCGCCCGGTCGCACTGGCACGCCGTGTCAGAGCAGCCAGCATGAGCGACACAAGCGTCCGCCCCACGCGATTTTGAACATGCGCGATATTGCGTCCGAGGATGAGCCGGCTGTCAGCAATGCCAAAGCTTTGTATAAAACCTTCGCTGGCAAACCGGATGTAACCGAAATTGTCGACAAGGCATACGTTGCGGTTCGAATTCGCCACGAAGTGTTGCAGGATAGGCGCCAGTCCAAGGGCAATATTTCCCGGATTGCTGCCCTCTTCCCCCAATGAAGGAAAGCACACTACGATCTGACGGCTCTCGTCCAGCTCATAGCGGTAGGCCATCAGTGGAATACCGGGGATGCGGTGATCGGCGCCGCCGCCGACATCAAACGGCCCGGCCTTACCATCCCGGATAGCGCCCTGGATCAGGCGCAGGATGTTCTTTCGGTCTTCCTGCGTCAGAAGCCTCAGGGCTTCAGCCGAAGGAGCTTCATGAAGATCCTTGATTTCATTATCGAAACTCTGGGAAGCGGTCTCATGCCAGGCAATTGTCTTGCGGTTGATATCGGCAAAGAAAAAATGCAGCCCCGCCAAGCTCAACGCAGGGGCTTCCTCGTTGTTTTCCGGCTTGGAAGCTTCTTTATCTTCCACCTTTACAGCGGTTTCCGCTTTCGCAACTTTTGTCACTGCGCGCCCTTGAGCTACTTCCACATTCATCGTCCGTTATACCAACCAAAAGGAAAAAACTCCCTCTCCCACGCTTAGAATGGATTTCAAAAGCAAAAAAGTTATGAACTTTTACGTAGCAATCTTCGACACGTTGCTCGCAGCATGATGTGCTGCCGTTTCAATCCCGATTATCAGCTCATGGCCTTGCCTCCAGGTCGCGACGGGATTAGCCACAATTCAGTCACGAAATGACACAGGAAGAGCCCGAATACGGTCCATCGGCAGGCCCAATTCTCAGACACTTTAGCAACCGTCGGCGCACCTTCAGTTACTTGGTGTAACCCGGCAACGGTCTGATCTGTGGAGGAACGGCAGATGCAACACGACGAATTGGCAAACCAAGCTGGAACTTTCGCTAGCGCGGCCAAAAGCAGTGTCTACGAGATACTGACGGCATCGGGGATCTCTATTCTGGCATTGACGGCGAGCGCAATCGGCTTGGCCAGCGGGTCCGGCCTTCTGCTTCCCGCGCTATGCGCAGCCTTCGCCGCGATGACAATAGCAACGGGCTACCTTGCAGCCCGGTTGGCGCGCGACCTGACCTATGACCTGCCCGGCACTGACCCGGCACCCGCCGTGACGCGGGCAACCACCGCCAGAAACAATTCGAAGCAGAGCCATGTTTAAATTTCCATTCAAGTGGCGCCAAACGCCTTCCCAGGAAAACAGCACTCCCGTGAAACCGCCGAAACGGCGCAAGGCCTCCTCGGAAGCATCCGATGCGCGCGCCCTTGCTGGTGCGATTGCCTTGGGACTGGTCTTTGCTCTAGCGCTGACGATCGCTGCGTCCTGGGCTCCTGAGAGCATCGCGCAGCGGGCTATGGAACCGTCCGTCGATTCCAGTCAGCCTCTCGGGAAATCATAGCAAAAGAACCGGAAACGAGATGCCTCGTCTCCGGTTCCCGCGCACCCGGTCCGCCCCCGGAAAGTGCCGAACTGCCTCCACAAACCGATGGATTTGCTTGAAGTCGAAGTGAAGCAGCCGCCTTCATCAGGCACAAGCAGAAATGAAATAATCTGCGTCGAATGGCCCGAAGCGCGCCGCTTTATCCACGCACCCCTTGAATTCCGGGGATATCCGGCTTTTCTCCTTGCACGAATTTTTCAGCAAAATTTGCCTAAAGCCATTGCGCGGAAGCCAACGGGGACGGATAAAGAAAAAAATAATCAGGAATCCGAATATGGACATCAACCTATCCCTGTCCGCAGACACCATTCGCCTTCTGGCGCAAAAGGCCCGCGCGGTCTCGACGTCACTTGAAGATGCCTTCGAGGACGGGCACGAGGGCGACATAGAGTTTGATGCCGATAATCTATCCGACACACACGCCCATGACGGATTGGCTGAAGAAGAAAATGACGACATGTCCGACGAAGAGCTACGTGAGCTGATCGAGGATCTGAATGTCGATGAAGCTGCCGAGCTCGTAGCGATTGCCTGGATAGGACGTGGCGATTTCGACGCATCCGACTTTCAACAGGCAGTTCAGGAAGCCAAGGAACGGGCTGTCGGCTCGACGGCCGGCTATCTTCTTGGCCTGCCTCCGCTGGCAGATCATCTGGAATCCGGACTGGACGCGCTAGAGCTGTAACAAGCAGGCCCTGGATACCGCGCGGCCCCTGCTCCCGGAAACCGGCTTATCCACCGTGCAGGGGGCCCAGCGCGGTTTTCTCTGGAAAACGCTGTTTACGCATCATTTACCATCTTTCCCCCATCAACTGTGTCAGTCACCTTGGCAGCATCCTTTTCCAAGGATCGAATCAGAGCAGAGGAGCTGTGGGGCACATGTTCAACGAACATTCCAAGCGCGATGCCTTTTCCATCGACCGACCATCACCTTGGCCACTTGTTGCAGGTTTCATCGCGATTTCCGCGCTTCTCAGCATGCTTCTGGCGGCATTTGCCTCCTAGTGTAAGGCCGGTCTGCCGATACCAGCCCTTGCCAGACAGGCATCCAGGATCTCATTTGGGCAAGGATCTCCCAGTCGTGGGCCTGTTATGAAGTACTCCCGGATCGGCCTCATAGATGTCCTGCGCGGCATCGCCATTCTTGCGATGATCTCCTACCACCTGTCCTGGGACCTGTCCTGGTTCGGGCATGTGGATTGGCAGGTTACGAGGGATCCGGCCTGGCGCGCCTTTGCGGCATCCATTGCCGGAACATTTCTTCTGCTGGCCGGGGTCGGCCTTGGTTTGGCCCACTGCAATGGCATTCGCTGGCAGTCATTCTGGAAACGGGAAGCGGTCATAGCCGCCGCCGCAGTAGCAGTCTCGTTTGCAACTTACTTCACGTTCGGCGACACATTTGTCCGTTTCGGCATTCTCCACGCCATAGCAGTCAGCAGCCTGCTCGCCCTGCCCTTCGTCAGGGCTCCGGCCTGGCTCGGTTTCGCTGCTGCAGCCATCATGCTGACCCTGCCACTGTGGGCCAGCTCTCACTTGTTTGACGGTCAATGGCTGCTATGGACCGGCCTCGGAGAACCGGACATGGGGGCGGTCGATTATGTCCCGCTCGCCCCCTGGAGCGGCCTGACGCTGCTCGGCGTTGCCCTCTTCAGATCGCTCGGCAATCCGCAGCGCCTCGAGCGGCTGG
>JBNKOQ010000141.1:0-8042 GCA_050294735.1 Roseibium sp.
ACATGCACCTGCTCCGTTTCGCTCAGCCCGTAGACATCCGCCCGGGCGATGGTCAGCGTCCGCCCAGGCTTGATCACCCGGCCCCGCGCCACCAGTCTCGGCGTCTTCGCCGGGTTCAGCAGGTTGACCTTGAATTCGGTGGTCAAGACGCCGGTTCCGGCCGCAAACAGCGACAGGGCCGCATAGCCGGCGGCGCTATCGGCAATCGACGACGTGGCCCCGGCGTGGAAGAAACCATGCTGCTGGGTCAGCTCCGGCATCAGGCCGAGTTCAATATCGACAGCGCCGGGAGAAACATGGCTCAGTTCGGCACCGAGGTATGCCATGAACGCCTGTTTGGCGAAGCTCGCCCGCACACGGGCGTCCCAGTCCGGATCTTTCGGTTCCAGCAGCATCACCCGGTCTCCCCGGACAGGGTCATCAGGCTGTCGGCCTCTTCGTCGCTGAGGCCCAATTCCTTCATCCGCGCCCGGCAGCCGAGTTCCACCTCGTCGAGGTCTTTCAGGGAGGCCTCCAGGTCCCGGCGCTTTTCCAGAAGCTCCGCCCGCCGTTCGGTGATTTTCCGCATCAGCAGCCGCAGCTGCCCAGGTTCGCCGGGCGCCTTGCCGTACATCTCGATGATTTCACTGATTTCAGCGAGGGAAAATCCAAGCCGCTTGCCGCGCAGAATCAGCTTCAGGCGGGTTCTGTCGGCGGGCGTGTAGAGCCGCTGACGTCCCCGCCTCTGGGGTGACAGGAGGCCCTGCGCCTCGTAAAAGCGCAAGGTTCGCGTGGTGATCGCGAATTCCTGTGTCAGTTGCGTGATTGTGTAAAGCCGTTGCATGCATCCCCCGTGGATGCACGACCTTTCCGCCTTTTTACCTTAAAGTCAACAGAGAGAAATTTTAACTTACACAGCAGTGAGTTACAAATCACTTAACTAGAGTATCCAGTGTAACCCCGTCAGCAAGAACATTGAGATCCACATCGCCCTCAATGCCGCGCACGCTACCGCGCTGATGATACTGCCACAAGCTCCAGTCATTCGCATACCCCGGAGAATGCCAGATGGAGCGGGCCCACAGCGGACGGCTGAGACCACGCCCGCTTAGATAGGCGAGGAAAACCTCTTCCGGCGCATAAAGCATCACACGATGCCCGCTCGCCTGTTCGACGCGGGCAACGAATGCGGAAATTTCCGCCAGCAATTCGTCTGCCGGCAGACGCCGCCTGCAGTTGCCCTCGAACTCCAGATCCAGAACCGGCGGCAGCATCACTTCGCCCACAGGAAGGACTTTAAGGAGATTCTCCGCCTGAACCGCCCCGGGCTTACACAGCGAAAAGAAATGATAGGCTCCACGGGACAAGCCCACATCCCCGGCAGACCGCCAGTTGGCGGCAAAGGCCTGGTCCTGAAAATCCTCGCCTTCGCTTGCCTTCATATAGACGAACGCGACATCGTCTCCGGACACCAGCGCCCAGTCGATGGCCCCTTGATGATGGGAAACATCGATGCCCCTGACAGGATAAAGATCACGGTCCGGTTCCCAGGTCATGAAAAAGACAGCCGCTCCCCCGATCGATAGGACGGCCCCGAGGGCCGCATAAAAGAGAAACTTCAAAGTACTTTGCAAAAATGGCATCCGGTCCCCGCAGTCAGACGCAATATCGGGATGATATACGATTTCCCGCCCGCCCAGCACAACACCCACGCCTCATGGCTGTATGCATTAAAGCCGGAACAAGCCAATAAAACCGGCCAGCAGAGGGCCATAGCCCTTACTGCTTTTCGAAGGTTCCAAGACCGTTTTCATCCAGAAACTCGATCCACATCGCATCAACTTCCCCGCCTTCCCCTTCATCGAAGCGGACAAGCGAACGGCTCCCGGCAGGCGCGTTTTCAAGGCGCAGATCGAAGAAAAAGCTGTTCGCGTCCCAGTGCGACAGGACGTATGTCTGTTTGGACGGTCCGATGACAAGGGAAAGCTTTTCGGCCTGCCGATCAACCGTGACCGGACCGAAATAGGCATTGGAATAGGTCCCCGTGTAATCTTCCAGCTTGCGGGCCGGTGCCTTTTCAGCTGGCACAGGTTCCCCGGCCACTGAACCCGCCGGGTTCGTAATCGGTGCAAACAGGTTTTTGAAACCAGCCAGCCAGTCCCGTGTCGGCTCGCCATATTCGACCATATCAACAAAGGAGCGGGCCAGACCTTCAGGAACCCCGAACGGTTCCGCATTGGTCAGAACGACAATCCCGAGATCCAGGGAGGGGACCATCAGAAAACTTGTCGCGGCCCCCAGGGAAAAGGCCCCCGAATGACTGAGCGTAACACGGCCAGACGGCTCGACACCGACGTTAAAGCCGAAACCATAAAGGCCGGAGCGGGCATCGATGGCATGCGCGGGGGCAGAAATCACCTGACCGGTGGTTGCCATGCGAAGCGCGTCCGCGTCGATCAGCTGATCCCCCTGATAGGAGCCTTCGTCGAGGATCAGGGCCATCCAGGCCGCGAGATCCCGGACGGTCGAACTCGCGCCCCCAGCGGGGGATTGCGCATCGGGTTCCCTCTGATAGAGGCTTTCGAAACTGCCGTTGTCCCGGACATGCGGATAAGCCCTGTTTTCCCTGCCGATATAATCGTCGAACCGGGAACTCGTGCGGCTCATGCCAAGCGGACCGTAGAGCACTTCTTCGGACAGCGATGCCCAGTCTGCCCCCGAGGCAGCGGCGACCGCTTCGGCAGCGGCTGTCAGACCGAAATTCGTATAGGCGTAATCATCCCGGAAGGCTCCGAGCGGCAGGAGATGCAAACGCTCCAGCACCTCGTCCCGGTTGAAGCCGAGATCTTCCAGATCATCCCCGGCATGATCCGGCAGGCCCGAACGATGGGCGAAGAGATCCCCAATCGTCACCATACGGGTGACGGCTGGATCCATCAGGCTAAATCTGGGTAGATACTTGATGACAGGATCATCCCAGCGAACGATCCCCTCCCCCACCTTAGCGGCGACGACAGTTCCGGCCAGGGATTTGGAGACCGAAGCGATCTGGAACACCGTATCGGCATCGACAGGCTCTGGTTCGCCAACCTTTCGAACGCCGTAACCTCGGGCAAAAACAGTCTTGCCTCTCCAGGTGACCGCAACCGCAAGACCAGGCACGCCCGACCGCTCGAAGACATTCCGGGAAAGCTCGTCAAGTCTTTCCAGCGCACTGGTAATCTGCCCATCATCCACCGGGACCGACACGGTCTGTGACGGCGATTTTTGCAGGTCCTGTGCCTTCAAAGGCAGGCCGGTCAAGGCAATAACGCTGGTGACAACAACTCCGCTGACCGCAAGGGCCTTAATGTAGGCGACTTTATTCCGGGGTGAAAAAACACTCCGCACGACACATTCAAAATCAGCCATCAGCAACCTCCAGATCCCGGAAGCTGTTTTGATACGCCCTATGTGTGATCAGCTCGTAAAGTTCGGCCATAAAGGTGCGGAGGCGAGCTCCAGAACATTGCCGTCCGGATCGCGGAAATAAAGGCTGAGACCACCAGCGGGCCAGCGCACTTCACTGATGATCTCGACGTTCTTTTCGCCCAGATACCGGCGCCAGGGATCAACCTGATCCCCTTTGATGCGGAAAGCGAAATGGGATGGCCCAACGCTGTCGTGGCCTGGCACGACACCGCCATCGGTTTCAACATCCTCTGCGGTATGCCCCCGGTGAAACACCAAAAGGGTCTGCGCAGGTCCAGCGTCATAGGCATAAAGCCTGTCGCCCGCGACCATCCGCTTCAGCCCAAGAAGACCGCCGTAAAACGCATGCGCCGCAGCCAAGTCATCGACATAGACCGCCGTTTCCAAAATTCCGCCAAGAGAAGGAGCTGTCATTCAGGTACACCTTGCAAGAACTCACCCGGAACGGTAGCGGCTGGCCACATCAGGAGCAAACCCCAAGGCACAGGGTCAAGTCGGACCGAGCTGCAGATTTGGCGCGGTCATCCGGGGAACGAATTCGGTCACCGTGACGGAAGCGACCTTGTGCTGGTGGAACGGGTCCTGGTGAACCAGAGCCTCGACCTCGGCCTTGCTGCGGCCCTTTGCCAGGATCACACCGCCGGTTCTGGGAACCTTCGGTCCTGACGCGATAAAATGCCCGGCGGCATAGTTGGTTTCCAGAAACCGCGAATGGTCATCCAGGTACGTTTGCACAGTTTCCAGCGGAACCAGATATTCCAGATCCACAACAAAGAGGTTCATATCCGCAGTCATTCTCTTCCTCAATTCATATGCTTGGTCTGCTGCGAGACCAAGCTCGCAGCAGACCCGTAGCAAATCAGAAGCGGTACCGCATCAGGTTCGACGCGACCGGTTACACAACCGACAATTTGACATCGATGTTATTGCGGGTCGCGTTGGAATAGGGGCAGACCTCATGCGCCTTGGCAACCAGAGCTTCAGCTTCATGGGCCTCAAGACCCGGAATAGAGACTTCCAGCGAGACTTCGAGGCCGAAGCCTCCCTCGGAACGCGGACCGATACCAACTTCGGATGTAATGCTTGTTTCAGCCGGGATCGTTTTCTTCTCCTCAGCCGCGACGAATTTCAACGCTCCAATGAAGCAGGCCGCATAACCCGCTGCAAAAAGCTGCTCCGGATTATTGCCCACACCGCCAGCTCCCCCGAGCTCCTTCGGTGTCGCAAGCGTGACGGAGAACGCGCCATCAAGCGTTTCCGCGGCACCATCCCGCCCGCCGGTCGCCTTGGCCTTCGTGGTATAGAGAACATTCACACTCATCAGACTTCCCTTTCCTGCCCTGCCGGCCTCACGGACGCTGCACCGGCGGATTTCCAAAAAATTCAGGCCTCACAATAAATATCGTGCACGATTTAAACGCAAGCGATAAATATATCGGCAGTCACCCACAATCAAGACCCTTGCGATTAAATCGCTCACGAATTATTCAGGCGTGAAAACACGGTCAGAACCAAAAGCGAAAACAGACATGACCCAGACCAGCCTGTTCGAACTAGAGCCTCTGGAAGAAAAACCAGCGAAGCCGAAAGCCAACAAAAAGACGGCCAAGCCCAAGAAAAAGGCTTCTCCGGCAACGGCAACCATCAGCGCGGATGATCTGCAGCTCGACCAATTCCTGTGCTTCTCTCTCTATTCGGCAAATCACGCCATGAACCGGGTCTATAAACCGATGCTAAAAGAGCTTGGCCTGACCTATCCCCAGTATCTGGCGATGACTGTGCTATGGCAGAAGGACAAAGTTCTCGTCGGCGATCTGGGCGACCGGCTGCATCTGGAATCCAACACCATGACGCCGCTTTTAAAGCGGCTTGAGGCGCTTGAGCTGCTGACCCGCACGCGCGACAAAAAGGACGAGCGTCAGGTCCGTATCGCCCTGACCCGCAAGGGCCGGGCCCTGAAGGCCAAGGCAAGCAATCTCGCCGCCTGCATCCTGGCCGCAACCGGCCTGCCGGTGGACGAGGTGATCGAACTGCAGGGCAGGATCATGATGCTCCGGGATAATTTGCTGAAGGCCTCGGAGGAGGCAAACGGATCCGGCTAAAACGGCAGCCCGAACCACAGGGCGGCAATGCCGAGAAAAGCAAAGAAGCCAACGACATCGGTCACGGTGGTCACAAAGACGCTGGAGGCGATGGCCGGGTCGACATTGACCCTGTCGAGAGCAAGCGGAATCAGCAGGCCCGAAAGGCCGGCAAACAGCATATTGATGACTATGGCCCCAGCGATAACAACTCCAAGGCCAGGGTTATGAAACCAGCCCCAGGCCGTTAGCCCGATCAAAATGGCCAAAGCACTTCCATTCAGGAAGCCAACCAGCACCTCGCGCCGGAGCACACGCAGCATATTGCGCGCGCCGAGTTCCTGGGTCGCGATACCGCGCACGGCGACCGTCATGGTCTGCGTCCCCGCATTGCCGCCCATGGACGCCACGATGGGCATCAGAACCGCAAGCGCGACCATCGCTTCGATCGTATCCTCGAACAGCGCGATAACCGCGGAGGCCAGAACCGCGGTGCCGAGATTGACCACAAGCCAGGTCAGGCGGGAGCGCGCGATGGTCAAAACGCTGTCGGAGATTTCTTCATCGCCGACACCGGCCAGGGCACGCAGATCCTCTTCCGCCTCTTCCTGGATCACATCAACGATGTCATCGACCGTAATGATACCGACCAGACGGTCATTCTCGTCGACCACAGCAGAGGAAACCAGGTTGTAGCGCTCGAACCGGCGGGCCACCTCTTCCTGGTCTTCCGTTGCCAACACCGCGTGGCGGGTCTCCGTCATGACAGAGGTGACTTTTTCATCCCGCCGGGTCCGCAGCACCTTGTCCAGCGACACGGCGCCGAGAAGATGAAACGACGGATCGACCACATAGATTTCGTAAAAACTGTCCGGAAGATCCCGCGCTTCACGCATGTAGTCGATCGTCTGCCCGACGGTCCAGAACGGCGCGACCGCGATGAACTCGGTCTGCATGCGCCGGCCGGCGCTTTCTTCAGGATAGTCCAGCGCCCGTTGCAACTGCGCCCGGTCGGCATAAGGAAGCCCGCCCAGGATTTCCGCCTGATCGTCCTCATCCATGTCTTCCAGGATGTAGACCGCGTCATCGGAATCCAGATCGCCGAGACCTTCGGCAATATCCTCGTTCGGCAGGGATTCCAGCAGCTTGAGGCGCACCGCCTCATCGGTCTCGGTCAGTGCGGTATAATCGAAATCATCACCGAGCAAGCGGACGAAGGAGGACCGCTCCTCCTCATTCAGGCTCTCGATCAGATCACCGGTATCGGCCTCATGCAGCTTGCCGGCCAGCTCAAGCAGGCCGGCGGCGTCCTCCGCCTCGATCGCCGCTTCGACCGCGGCAATGAAATCCGGATTGAGATGGCCTTCGTCATCGCGAACCGCAAGAACGGCAGCGTCGACAGTCTGGTCGTCCAGCTGATCAATGTTCGCCATGACACCCCTCCATCAAACGCCCTGGGATCACAGCTCCCATAAGACAATCACGCCGGTCGACGCGGCCCGCCCAGCCGTCTCCCAAGCAGTAGCGCCGCGGGACTTCTTTTGCCACCGCGTTCCCGGCTTTTCCCTGCCTGAGTTTTATTTCAGGAACAAATCGGAATGCCGAGTTTGAGACCGAAAGGGATAAGGAAACGTCACTGCGCGCAGCTCTTCGCCCTCGCCGTCGCGCGAACGCTGTCGAGATAGCGCCGGACGGATGATGGCAAAATCCGCTCCATGGAAGAGATGCATTTGGGGGCAGAGACAAAAGTACGTCGGGCCCGCTCGCTCTTCGGACACACCCTGCCGGCGGCCAGTACCTCATGTTCCAGGTACCAGAGACGGCGGCAGGATAGCGTGGTAAACCGCTCCGGCGGCATCCGCATAGCCGCGACAAGCTCAGGTGTCAGCGCGCTTGCCCTGGCGGTGCCCGGTATCAGCAGCGCCCAGAGCATCGCAACCCAGAAAAGTCGAAGAATCCCTGACGTCATGCCCCCATCTTCCAGGCGGAGATCGTCCAAATCAAGGCAATGCTGAAAGGAATGGTCTGGGCTCCTTGTTAAACCGACCATTGAGGATCAAGGCTGGCGCCCGGCATTCGGGAACAACACCGGGACCCAATCTGCACCGCCTGCGCAGGCAAAGAGCGGCCGCAACTGCGGATAACCGAAAGTTAACCTTAAAATCAAAGGGAAGCACCGGGCCCTCACGCTCTTAACCTGACCCTTATTCAAAACAGCTAGGTTGCCACCAACTGGTATGCTGAAAAGGTGGTGACGTGAAAGGGATAGTTTTCACTGAATTTCTGGATCATGTCGCCCTTTCGTTTGGCGACGACATGGTCGATCAGATTATCGACAACAGCGATCTGCCGAGCGGCGGTGCCTACACCACGGTCGGAACCTACGATCACGCCGAAATCGTTAGTCTGGCATCTTCGCTTTGCCGTTTTACGGGTCAGACAATGCCCGAGGTGCTCCATCGTTTCGGATTGTTCCTCGGCGAGCGGTTCACGCAAAAATTCAAACCCTTC
>JBNKOQ010000142.1:0-8017 GCA_050294735.1 Roseibium sp.
ATCCCTCGACGCCGCCACAATCAGGGCGCCGCCGTTCCTGCTGGCTTCTTCGCATCCGCCTTGTTGCCGGCGCCCAACACCGGAGCTAGAGCCACCCATACTTTCCATGGCTTCTTCTAGCTCTGGGCTGCTGCCGGCCTGCTGCTGGTGACCTCTCCTGCCTACGCCCATCTGGATCCCGCCTCACACGGATCATTCGCCGCCGGATTTAGCCATCCGGTGTTCGGACTGGATCACGTACTGGCCATGATTGCCGTCGGCCTTTGGGCCGCCCTGCTCGGCGGCAAGGCCATCTGGGGTCTGCCCACCGCCTTCGTCGGCTCCATGGTCGCCGGATTTGCGCTTGCCCTCACCGGCCTCCATCTGCCTTTTGTCGAACCGGTGATCCTGATTTCCGTTGTCGCGCTCGGGGCGCTTGTTGCCCTGGCGGCGAGATTTCCGGTGTTGCCGAGCGCGGCCATTGTCGGCCTGTTCGGCTTGTTTCATGGACATGCTCATGGCGGTGAAATCGGCAGTGCCGGAGAACTCGGATATGCAGCCGGTTTCATACTGGCAACGGCCCTGCTGCATGCGGCGGGCGTCCTGATCGGCTATGGCGCCAAGGTTGGCCTTGGACCCGAAACACGGCGCGGCGAACTTGCGACACGGTTCCTCGGCGGTGTCACCGCTCTCTGCGGCCTCGCTCTGATGGCCGGATAAGTTTGCCGCATTCCTGACAAGGCGAAGGCTCCGGTTTGCCGGGGCCTTTTACCGCCGCCTCAGCCGATCTCGATATCCAGCCCCAGGTCCAGCACCGGAGCGGAGTGGGTGATCCAGCCGGAGGAAATCAAATCGACCCCGGCTTCGGCAATGGCCGTAATCGTATCGGCCTCAATGCCGCCGGAGGCTTCCAGAAGCACCTGACCAGCTGCAATATCAACCGCCTGTTTCAGAAGCTCCGGCCCCATGTTGTCGAGCATGATGACGTCCGGCTTGCAGGTCAGCGCCTCGCGCAGCTGGTCGAGCGTATCGACCTCCACCTCGATCTTCACCAGATGGCCAGCGAAGGCCTTGGCCGCCTCGATAGCCTGGCGCACACCGCCGGCAACCGCGATATGGTTGTCCTTGATCAGGATGGCATCGTCGAGGCCGAACCGGTGATTGGAGCCGCCGCCACAGCGCACCGCGTATTTCTCGAAGGCCCTGAGACCCGGCGTCGTTTTCCGGGTGCAGACGATATCGGCTTTGGTATGGCTGATCAGGTCCGCAAACAGGGCCGTTGCCGAAGCAATTCCCGAAAGGTGACCCAAATAATTCAGCGCGATGCGTTCCGCCGACAGGAGTGCCCGGGCGGAGCCTGACACGCGGGCAACAGTCGTGCTCTTTTCCAACCGGTCTCCGTCTGCGGCCAACCGCTCGAAACGGATCGCCGCATCGGTTTGCCGGAAGGCGCTTTCCGCAAGGTCCAATCCGGACAGAACGCCCGGTTTACGGGCCGCGATGACCGCCACCGCTTGCTTGTCCGCCGGTATGGTTGCCTGGCTTGTGACATCCCCTGCCCGGCCCCAATCCTCCAGCAAAGCCGCTTTCACGGCTTCATCAATCATCAGTTTCGGCAAGACCGGAAGATATGCGTTCATGAATCAGGCCCCAGCAAGAGTATCCGCGGCGGCTTCTGAAACAGCCTCCACTTCCGGCAGCGTGGTGTAAGACCGTCTGGCTTGCGCCGGGTCGGCATCGGGATAGTCGGAGCGGAAGTGACCGCCCCGGCTTTCCGTCCGCTTCAAGGCGGATGCGGCGATAATCCTGGCGGAAATCATCATGTTGCGGATCGAGACCCGGCTGCATCTGGCTTCGGCGGCGCGGATATCCGCCAGGGCCAGCCGCAGGCTGTCCGCGTCCCGTTCGACACCAACATTGCGGCTCATCGTCTGCCGCAGCACCGTGATGGCCTCCCGCTCGTCAACATTGCGCTGGCTCGGCAGCCCAGGTTCACTATCCATCTCGTTCCAGTAAGCGCTGCGCGGCGTCGGCATCAGCCCCTGGATGTCCTCGGCAATACGGGCGGCGAAAACGACCGCCTCAAGCAGCGAGTTGGAGGCCAGGCGGTTGGCGCCATGGGCCCCTGTGGAGGCGACTTCCCCGGCAGCCCATAGCCCATCCAGGGAGGTTCGCCCGTTGGCGTCGGTCAAAACCCCGCCCATGTGATAATGCTCGGCCGGAGCGATCGGGACAGGCTGCGTCACCGGATCGATCCCAGCTTCCCTGCAAGCGGCGAAAACCGTTGGAAAGCGGTCCTTGAAAGAGCTTCCGATGGCCTCGCGGCAATCGAGGAAAGCCCCGCGTCCGGCCGCCACTTCCCGGTGGATCGCCCGGGCAACAATATCGCGCGGTGCAAGTTCGGCCAGATCATGGGCCTTTTCCATGAACCGCTCACCGGCGGAATTGATCAGCAGCGCGCCTTCGCCGCGCAGGGCCTCGGTAACCAGCGGCGCCGGGTCCTTGCCAACGTCGAGTGCCGTTGGATGAAATTGCACAAATTCCGCGTCGGCGATAACTGCACCGGCCCGCGCCGCCATGGCCAGGCCGTGGCCGTTGGCCTCGCCCGGATTGGTCGTCGCCCCATAGAGATGGCCGATCCCGCCGGAGGCCAGGACCACCGCATGCGCCGGAAAGGCCATGCGCTCCAGACCACCGCGTTTTCTTGCAAGAACACCGGTAACATAACGCCCTTCCCCCATCAGGCTTTCGCCCATGAAGCCTTCCAGAACGCGGATCGAGGGCGTCTTGCGTACAGCGGCGATCAAGGCCTCCATAATGGCATGGCCGGCCATGTCGCCGCGCACGCGCACCACACGATTGACGGAATGGGCGGCCTCACGGGAGAGCTGCAGACGGCCCTCCAGATCCTGATCGAAAGGAACACCGTAGGAGAGCAGATCGCGGATCCGGTCCCCCGCCTCGCGGGTCATCAGTTCGACGACCTTTTCCTCGCAGATCCCCGCGCCGGCAACCAGCGTGTCGTCGCGATGTTGCTGGAAGGTGTCGTGCTCCGACACGGCCGCGGCAATACCGCCCTGAGCCCAGGCAGAGGAAGCCCCCATCCCGATTGGCGCATTGGAGATCACGGTGACCGGCCGCGGCGCCAGTTTCAACGCACAGAAAAGACCGGCAAGACCGCCGCCCAGAATGACGACGTCATCGACGTCCTTACCCGCAAGAGCGGGGGCGAAATCCTCAAGCGAAACGCTCATCGGAAGCTTCCCAAGATAACCGGCCACGGCAAGCGGCCAAGACAGGACCCTACCGCAAATGGCAGGATTGGACATTCAAGACAGGAGGACGAAGATCAGCTTTTCAGGTTGATCATCCGTTCGACCGCGACGCGGGCCTTGTCGGCCACGACCGGGTCCACCACCACTTCTTCCTTCATTTCGACAAGACTGTCGAGAATTTTGCCCAGCGTAATGCGCTTCATGTGCGGGCACAGGTTGCACGGGCGGATGTAGTTCACACCCGGCGTCTCACTGGCAACATTGTCGGCCATTGAGCATTCGGTGATCATCATCACCTTTTCCGGCTGCTTTGTTTTCACCCAGTCGATCATATGCGCGGTGGATCCAGCGAAATCGGCCTCGGCAACGACTTCGGGCGGACACTCTGGATGCGCGATGATCTTCACATCCGGTTCGATCTTGCGGTAGTCGCGCAGCTCCTGGGCTGTGAACCGTTCATGCACCTCGCAGGCGCCATCCCAGACCAGCACGTCCACATCCGTCTTGTTGCCGACATTGGCCGCCAGATATTTGTCCGGGATCAGGAACACTCTGTCCGCGCCGAAGCTTTCGACCACCTGAAGCGCGTTGGAAGAAGTGCAGCAGATGTCGCACTCGGCCTTCACGTCTGCAGACGTATTGACATAGGTGATGATTGGCACGCCGGGATTGCGCTCCCGCAGCGCGCGGACGTCAGCCCCGGTGATCGACTCTGCCAGGGAGCAGCCTGCTCGCATGTCCGGGATCAGAACGGTCTTGTCCGGGCTCAGGATCTTTGAGGTTTCCGCCATGAAATGCACACCGCACTGGATGATGACATCCGCGTCGGTGCGCGTTGCCTCGATGGCCAGTTGCAGACTGTCGCCGACGATGTCGGCCACTCCGTGATAGATGTCCGGCGTCATGTAGTTATGTGCAAGAACCACAGCATTGCGCTGCTTCTTCAAGGTGTTGATGGCATGGATTGTCGGCGCCAGAGCCGGCCACTCAATGGCCGGTATGATATGCTTGACCTTCTCATAGACCGGCGCGGTCGCCTCGGCGACCTCTGGCGTGTAAGCCAGGTCCGGCCGGTCAATTCTGCCGAAACGATCCAGCGCGGATGATGCGGCTGACGTAGGCGCCTCGGCGGCAAGAGAGCTGGCGATGGTCATGGTGACCTCCCTCAGAGTATTATACTCAAATAGAGCATATCATATGCAAAAGAAAACGGGCGCTCGGCCCTCATGCATTTCTTTTGCTCGTTCTGAGTTTATATAGGCCCTTTCAATGATCAAATCCATGAGATTTATCGGCAACATACGGGATTTCTATATTTTAATGTTAAATATCATACACTTATGCTGATCAAAAAGCATATCACTTCCATAGCCGGTTTACTTTCAGGGCGTTACGGCCAGCATTTCATGTCACAAAACACATGGCCCAATTTGGGTAATTCATTCGCAAACCTGATCCAACCGATCAAAAAAAATCGATTTTATCGATAGACACCACGACGTATTGTCGCAAGCTACAGGCCGTATCTTCGAGGAAACCCAGAATGTCAGACCACCAGTCCACAGCAGTCCGCGGTGGCCCCAACATTCCCCTCGTGATTGTCTGCGGCTGCGTCATCGCCCTGGTTTCCTTCGGGCCGCGCTCGGCCATGGGGTTCTTCTTCCAGCCAATGACGGAGAGCAACGGCTGGAGCCGTGAGGTTTTCGCGCTGGCGATTGCGATCCAGAACCTGATTTGGGGCATAGCACAGCCCGTTGCAGGTATGATGGCCGACCGCTATGGCACATGGAAAACCGTGACCCTTGGCGCGGTGTTCTACGCTTGCGGGCTCTATCTGATGACCGATGCCCAGAGCCCCATGGCGCTGCATCTGACAGCAGGTGTCCTCATCGGCCTCGGAATAGCCTTTTCATCCTTCTCCATCGTCATCGCCGCCTTCGGACGCGTCGTCACGCCTGCCCAAAGATCGATTGCCTTCGGCATCGGCACCGCCTCCGGATCCATCGGGCAGTTCATTTTTGCACCGCTTGGCAGTTCGCTGATCGAAGGCATAGGCTGGCAGCAAACCCTGATCATCTTCTCCGGCCTCGTGATGATCATTCCGTTCCTGGGTATCGCGCTCAAAGGCAAGTCCATGGCGGTCTCTTCCAGCCCTGCCGTCGCCGATCAGTCGCTTGCCTCTGCCGTGGCCGAAGCTTTCGGTACACGTGGGTTCATCCTGCTAACGTTCGGCTTCTTCGTTTGCGGCTTCCATGTTGCTTTCATCACCGTGCATCTGCCACCCTATATCGCCGACCTTGGTCTTGACCCGTCCTGGGGAGCGATTGCGCTGGCGCTGATAGGACTGTGCAATATCGTCGGCTCCCTGGCATCCGGCTACATCGGCGGGCGCTATTCGAAGTCGGCTTTCCTGTCACTGATTTATCTGTCCCGCGCGGTGGTGATCAGCTTGTTCCTGATCTTCCCGGCATCGCCGCTCACCGTACTACTGTTCTCCGGTGCGATGGGCATCCTCTGGCTGTCCACCGTGCCGCCGACATCGGGTCTCGTCGCGGTGATGTTCGGCCCGCGTTATATGGCCACCCTGTTCGGCTTTGTCTTCTTCTCCCACCAGATCGGCTCGTTCCTCGGTGTCTGGCTCGGCGGCAAGATCTACGATGAAACCGGCTCCTACGACATGATCTGGTATCTGGGCATCGCCCTCGGCATTTTCGCTGCCATCGTCCATTGGCCAATCAAGGAAGAGCCGGTCGCGCGGCTGGCCAGCGTTCCGGCGGAATAACAACGCGCTTAGGAAGCAAAAAGACGAAAGGGCGGATCTGTAGCTCCTACAGATCCGCCCTTTCTTGAACAGCCGTGCAGTCTGGCCAACGCCCTACGGCTTATAGGTCGTCTGGTCCGACCCGGATCACGGTCTTGCCGAAGCTGCGCCCAGTCAGCATGTCGAGGAAAGCGGCAGGCGCATTCTCCAGACCGTCGACCATATGCTCCTTGTAGAGGACCTTTCCGGCACTCACCCATTCGGTGATTTTTGTCTGAAACTCAGGATAAAGATGCCCGAAGTCCTGGAAACAGATAAACCCGCGAACGGTTACGCGTTTACGCAGAAGCTGTCCCATCAGATAACCGAGACGGTCAGGACCATCCGGCAGGCTTGTCGCATTGTAAACGGCACTGAGGCCGCATAGCGGAACGCGCGCGCCCGAGTTCAGCAGCGGCAGAACCGCATCGAAGACCTTGCCGCCAACATTCTCGAAATAGATGTCGATGCCGTCGGGCACAGTCTTCGCCAGCTGCCCGGCGAAATCCTCGGCACGGTGGTCGAGGCATGCGTCAAAGCCGAGTTCCTCAACAGCAAAGCTGCATTTCTGCGCACCGCCAGCGATCCCGATAACCCAGCACCCCAGCAGCTTGCCGATTTGCCCCACTGTGGCCCCAACCGGCCCCGTGGCGGCTGCGACAACCAGCGTTTCCCCTGCCTTGGGCTTACCGATCCCGGTCAGGCCGGCCCAAGCGGTAAAACCTGGCATGCCCATTACACCGACGGCCCAGGATGGATGCTGCGGATGGGCGCCCAGATTGACCACCCCCTCGCCATTGGAGACGGCGTAATCCTGCCAGCCGCTCATGCTGAGCACCCAGTCTCCGGGCGCAAATCCCTCAACATTGGACGTGACGACCCTGGCCACAGTTCCCGCGCCGAGAACGTCGCCGATTTCATAGGGGGCAACATAAGACGGCGCATCGCTCATGCGGCCCCGCATGTAGGGATCGAGCGACAGATACACTGTCCGCAGCAGCATCTCGCCGTTTCCGGAAGCTGGAACGGCCCCCGTCTCAAAGCGGTAAGTGTTGTCGTCAGGCTCACCAACCGGGCGCTCCGCGAGCAGCCACTGCCGGTTTTCTGTTGTGCTCTGGGACATGCTATTTCCTTATGACCGCGTGCAAAAGGCCCTTGCTCGATCAGCCGGCCACCTTGGAGAAGTCGGCGACCACATGAGCCGCGTCACGGATCTCCGACAGGAGACGCAAGCGGTTCATGCGGATGTCCGCTTCCTCCGCATTGACCAGAATGTCCTCAAAGAAGCGGTCGACCGGGGCACGCAGCTTCGACAGGGCCTCCATTGCCCCTTCGAAGTTTTCTGCCTTCACCGCAGCTTCCGCTTCAGCACGGGCCGTATCGATGGCGCTGGCCAAGTCGATCTCGGCCTGCTCCTTGAAATGATCCGCATGGGGACGCCCGGTGACCGGTGCGCCATCCTTCTTTTCCTCGGCGCGCAAGATGTTGACCGCGCGTTTGTAACCGGCGGCGAGATTGGCTCCGTCGTCAGACGCAACAAACTTGCCCAGCGCCTCGACGCGGCGCACCACCATCAGAAGATCGTCCTGCCCGTCGAGAGCAAAGACGGCATCGATCAGGTCATGCCGCGCACCGTCGTCCTTCATATGCCCCTTCAGGCGGTCTCCGAAGAAAGCCATCAGGTCATCCAGAACCGCAGCAGATGAACCAGCGTCGAAATCCGCCTTCGTGCGGCTCAAGGCAGTGCTTAGAAGATCACGCAGAGACAGCCGCAGGCCGTTGTCCAGAATAATCCTGATCACGCCCAGCGCGGCGCGGCGCAAGGCGAAGGGATCTTTCGAGCCGGTCGGCTTTTCATCGATGGCCCAGAAGCCTGCCAGCAGATCCAGCTTATCGGCCAGCGCCACGGCAATGGCGACCGGATCGGTCGGTACGCTATCGCTTGGCCCCTGCGGGCGGTAGT
>JBNKOQ010000143.1:0-7906 GCA_050294735.1 Roseibium sp.
GCAACATCAGGAAATGTACTGGTTCCCATCCACTAGATGGTTCAGAGTTCACACAATTACATCATTTAGGGTCCTATTACATCCAACTGTCATATTATTCAAAGAATGATGAGGATTTTCATCAGAGTTTCATCCTTCTGGCTGTCCCGCTCTTTATCGTCGCCGCCAACATCATGAACGCCGGCACAGTTTCCGATCGGCTGCTGCAATTTTGCGTGGCTCTGGTGGGCCGCTTCCGGGGTGGACTGGGCCATGTGAACGTCGTCGCCTCGCTGGTATTCTCGGGCATGTCCGGCTCGGCAGTGGCCGACGCGGCCGGTGTCGGCAAAATCATCATCGAAATGATGACCAAGTCCGGGCACTACACGCGCGGCTATGCCGCCGCGATCACAGCCGCCTCGGCCACCATTGGCCCGATCATTCCGCCATCGATCCCGATGGTGCTCTACGCGCTCGTGTCGAACACCTCGATTGGCTATCTGTTTCTGGCAGGCATATTGCCGGGACTGCTGATGGGCCTCGTGCTGATGCTGATGAACTTCTGGATTTCGCACCGGCGCGGGTTCGGCAAAGAAGAGCCCGTGCCGCTCAGCGAATTTCCAAAGACCACGGCCCGGGCCTTCCCCGCCCTGCTGATGCCGGCAATCCTGCTCTACGGCATCTATGGCGGCGTGACGACCCCCACCGAAGCGGCGGCTGTCGCGGCTCTCTATGCCCTAATCCTTGCCGCGGTTTTCTACCGGTCGCTGAGCCTTCGCAGCTTCTACAATATTCTTGTTTCGAGCGCCCGGTCTTCCGCGGCGGTTGGCCTGGTGATCGGCGGGGCGTTGATCCTCAATTACATCGTCGCGTCGGAGAATATCCCCGGCCGAGTGGCTGATGCCCTTGTTGGCCTCGACGTCAGCCCGCTCGTCTTCCTGCTCGGCGTCAACCTCCTGATCCTGTTGCTCGGTTGTGTTCTCGATGCCTCCACGATCATTCTGGTCATCATCCCGCTTTTCCTGCCCACCTGCCGTGAACTTGGCATCGATCTGGTGCATTTCGGTGTTGTCGCGATCGTCAACTGCATGATCGGCCTGATAACCCCGCCATACGGTATCCTCCTCTTCGTCATCAATGCGGTCACCCGCATTCCCCTTGTCGAAATCATTCGCGAAATCTGGCTCTTCCTCGCCGTCCTTGTCTTCGCGCTGCTGCTACTGATTCTGTTTCCCGGGATCACACTTTGGCTGCCGCGGATCATGGGCTATGCAGGCTGAGCGGCAACTCAACGGACCACAGAATGGCACATAATCTGTCCGGTATTGTACCGGTCGCCCTGACCCCTTTCGACGCTGACAACCGGATCGACTGGGACAGCTACGCCCGGCTGCTCGACTGGTATATCGAACGTGGCGTCCACGGTATCTTCGCGGTCTGTCAATCCTCGGAAATGCAACATCTCACGCTGGACGAACGGCGTGATCTGGCCCGTTTCACGGTCGAGCATGTTGCCGGCCGCGTTTTTACCGTCGCATCCGGGCATATTTCCGAGAGTGTGGAAGATCAGAAAGCCGAGCTGGCCGCCGTCGCCGGAACCGGTGTCGATGCTGTTGTTCTGGTGACAAACCGCCTCGCAGCCCAGAACGACCCCGACGGCACACTGCTTGCCCGCATGAAGAACGTAATGACAGCCTTACCGGAAGACATGCCGCTCGGACTTTACGAGTGCCCGGCGCCGTACCGGAGACTGCTGACGGACACCGAGCTGAAATGGTGCGCCGATAGCGGGCGGTTCGCTTTCCTCAAGGACGTGGCCTGCGATCTGGATGTGGTCAAACGCCGTCTCACCCTTGCAAAGGGAACGCCGCTCCTCATCAGCAACGCCAATGCCGCAATCGCCTGGCCGTTCATGCAAGCTGGCGGCCATGGCTTTTCAGGCGTGATGAACAACTTCCATCCCGATCTCTACCGCTGGCTCTATGACAAGGGAGATAGCGATCCGGAGCTTGCTGCGGAGCTGGATACTTTCCTCGTGCTATCCGCCCTCAGCGAAGCCTTCGGATACCCCAAGCTTGCCAAGCGCTTTCACCGGCGGATCGGAACAATCACCTGCGATCATTCCCGCGCGGTGCCCTATGACCTGCCTGAGACGCACTGGGCTATCGACACTGTTCTGGACCAGATCAAGACAGGGGCCGACCGGTTCCGCAGCCGGTTGAAACACAGCCCTGTGTAAAGTTTCGTCAGAAGTTCAATAATGTTCTGACGTTGCGGAGCAGTCGAGGCCTGAGCGTTGCGGCGATTGCAGCCCATGCTTGGTGGATTGCGCCTGAAGACCCAAGGGTCAATCCATCAACGCAGCGTGTATTTGTTATTGCCCGACCGTCTGCATGACTGGCGGAATGGCCCGGCAAAAGCGGAAGTACTGCGGCGGTCTTTCTCCGTCCTGAAGCATCAGGCCTTCAGACCCCCGGCTCCGGACTGTCACTAGGCCCAGCGCCTCTCCGCCGGAAACCAAGTGGCAGTTCAATGCCGCCCGCTGAGCTTCCTTGGCTCCTTGCTCAGCACCATACACGGAGCAGATTCTCGCAGGAGTCTCCAGAAGCCCCCGGAAAATGGCAACAACATCCCCCCGGGTGCTCCGGTCCACCGTGTAAAGGTCTTCACAAGCGCTGCTATTCCGTGTCCAGATACCCTGCGCAAAGTCAGCGAACCGCAGGTCCAGAACCTTTTTCTCGAGCAATGGGGACACTCTGTGAAACGAGGTCGCGCGATCTCCCTTCCCGGCAACCGCCATTCCGGCGAACCCGCAAATCAATCCGGCAACCAGCAAACCGGTTCCAACCACCCGTTTCACACCTCAGTCCTCCCTTTCCCGGCCTCCGGTCCAATCAATGACCAGAACCCGGTTCATCACAACCACATAGCCACCCTCGTGACAAGCATCAGGACATGTCAGTCCGTGCTTTCAGAAGCTCTTCGGGCGCAGCAACCTCGTTAATAATCCTAAGGATGATCCTACAAATTGAACCTATCTCGTTAAAACTTGCAGGCAAAAACCTTGAATTATGCGAACAAATACGGAACTAATCAGGAATGAACGGAAAGATCAACGCCACCGGCAACCGTATATCGCTGGACGACCCGTTAACAGACGGCCGGCAATCCGAGACCGCCCTGAAAGTCTGGCGCGGAGCGGCGAGGCTGCTCCGCCGCATGGACTTTGCCTGCCTTTCCGAAATCACCCTTGCCTCGGGCCGCCGTGCGGATCTGCTGGCGCTCGGCCCCAAGCACGAGCTCTGGATCATCGAGGTCAAATCCTCTCTGGCCGACTTCCGTGCCGACACCAAGTGGCCCGATTACAGGCAGCATTGCGACCGGCTGTTTTTCGCCACCCACCCCGATGTCCCGCTCGACGTCTTTCCGGAAGATGCCGGCCTGATTGTAGCGGATGGCTTCGGCGCTGAAATTCTGCGTGAGGCCCCAGAACACAAATTGCCTGCCGCAACACGCAAAGCCGTTACCCTGCGCTTCGCCCGCAATGGTGCTCACCGGCTGCATGACCTGACAGATCCCGACGGAAAACGCTTTTACAGAGGCCTTTGACCCGCAGGGCCTTTGCAGGCTTCAGGCAGGACGCGCTAGCGCCTGACCTTTGCCACATCTTCCATGATCGAACGTGACCAGGCCACAGCATCATTCTTGCATAGGCGATCGAACATGATCTGCCATCGGTCCCGGCGCTCTTCCATCGGCATGGTGATCGCCGTCTGCAGACCTGCCGCGACTTCCTCGGCGGAATGCGGGTTGACGATAACGGCCTCTTTCATGTCTTCCGCCGCCCCAGCGAAACGCGACAGCACGAGGACACCGGGGTCCTCTGCCCTTTGAGCCGCGATATACTCTTTCGCCACGAGATTCATGCCGTCGCGCAATGGCGTTACCAGACCGACACGGCTGGCCCGGTAGATGCCAGCGAGGGCACGTCTTGGAAAAGATTTGGTCAGGAAGCGGATCGGCGTCCAGTCGAGATCCGCAAACCTGCCGTTGACGTGCCCCGTCATCTCATCGAGTTCGCGGCGAATGTCGATATAGGCATCGAGCTCTGCCCGCGACGGCGGCGCGACCTGCATGAGGGCCACCCGGCCACGGTTTTCCGGATAATCCTCCAGCAGCCGTTCGAATGCGCGGAAACGTTCCGGCAGGCCTTTTGAGTAATCGATCCTGTCGACGCCGATGATCTGCTGCCTGCCGCCAAGCAGTTTTTCAAGACGTGCCATGTTCCGTCGTGCGTCAGGCGACATGGCGAATTTCGAGAAGGCTTCCGCGTCGATGCCAATCGGATAGGCCCGCGCGATCACTTCGCCGCCTCCGACTTTCAGCCGTCCCTCGCCAAGGTCCTCGCCTTCCAGCTCCTCTACCACAAACCGGCGGAAGTTGGAGGCGTCGCGTTCACTCTGGAAACCAATAAGATCGTAAGCCAGCATTGCCCTGACGATTGAGCCCGCATTGGGTAAAGCCGCGAGTATTTCAGGTGCCGGGAACGGAATATGCAGGAAAAAGGCAATTGGATTATTCACCTCCATCGCCCGCAAATTCGAGGCGAATGTCAGGAAGTGATAGTCGTGCACCCAGATAACATCGTCCGCTTTCAACAAGGGCCGGAGCCGGGTCGCAAAGCGGTCGTTGACGTGCCTGTAACCCTGCTCATAGCGCCGGTCGAAGTCCGCCAGATCCAGACGGTAATGCAGAATCGGCCAGAGTGTGCGATTGGCGTAACCGGCGTAGAACTCATCATAGTCTGCCTGGGTCAGATCGAGCTGGACCATCTGGACAGATCTGGTTTTTTGCTCCTTCAGCGGTCCAAAGCTGCCCTCCTCCGACACATCTCCCGACCAGCCGAACCAGAGGCCGCCTGTTTGGGTGAGCGCATCGACCAATGCCACGGCCAGCCCACCAGCCCGCCCCGTATCTTTCAGTGGTCCCACTCGATTCGATACGACGACAAGCCGTCCCATTGGATAATCTCCCTTTTGTGTTTTTTTAAATCCCGTAACTCCGGCAGGCATGTATCAGATGACTGCCTCCCATCCCGCGCTAAGGCGCACCGCACCGTTGATGATCCCGACCATGGAATAGGTCTGAGGGAAATTGCCCCACAACTCCCCCGTCGATGGGGTTGTGTCCTCTGACAGAAGCCCGACATGATTCCGGCACGTTAGCATGGTCTCGTAAATCTCCCGGGCCTCGTCCTTGCGGCCGATCCGGGCGAGGGCGTCGATGTACCAGAAAGTGCAGATGTTGAAGGCATTCTCAGGTGTGCCAAAATCGTCTGCCGCATGATACCGGAACAGATGGTTTCCGCGCCGGAGCGTCTCGCCGATCTTGTCGACCGTCGCGATGAAACGAGGATCATTCGGCGGCAAGAACCCGACTTCAGCCATAAGCAGGAGGCTGGCGTCGAGATCATTGCCTTCGAAACTCTCGACGAACGCCCCCTTCTCTTCGCTCCAGCCACGCTGGCAGATGACCGAATGCACCTGTTTGGCCCGCTCGCGCCAGTAATGGGTACGATCGGCTAGTCCGAACTGGTTCGCGATCTTGGCGAGCCGGTCACAGGCTGCCCAGCACATCAAAGACGAAGAGGTGTGAACACGGGCGCGTGTCCTAAGCTCCCAGATGCCGGCGTCCGGCTGGTCATGCATGGCAAACGCGCTTTCACCTACCTGCTCCAGCCGGCGGAAGTCGTCAAGACCCGGCTGATGCAGCAGGCGCTTATCAAAAAAGGCCTGCGACGCGCCCAGTACGATCTGGCCGTAAACGTCGTGCTGGAAATGTTCATAGGCCTGATTACCGACACGGACAGGGCCGTTACCCCGATATCCGGGCAGGTCGGCAAAAGTTTCGATGAGTTTTTCCTCCATACCGATACCAAACAGCGGCTGGACATGCCCTCCTTGAGTGACCGCCGCAATGTTGTTGAGATACCGGAGGTAGTTCTCCATCGTCTCCATTTCAGAGAGCGAATTCAGCGCCCGAACCACGAAGAATGCATCGCGGATCCAGCAATAGCGGTAATCCCAGTTCCGCTCCGTGCCGGCTGCCTCCGGAATCGACGTTGTCGCAGCGGCGATGATTGCGCCGGTTTCCTCATATGTACAAAGCTTCAAGGTGATCGCTGCACGGATCACCGCTTCCTGATACTCAAGCGGAAGACCAAGACGGCGCGTCCAGTGCTTCCAATAGGTCTCTGTGTTTTCCTCAAAATCCCGGCAGATCCGGTCAGGATGATCGGTCAGGGATTCATCCGGCCCAAGGTAGAAGGACATTGGACCGTCCAGAAGGAACGGCGTCTCTTCGCGAATGTAAGTGACCGAACCATTGGTCGTCATGCGCAGGGTCGTGCCGTTTCCGACCCAGCGGATATGGTTGGATCCGAAGGTTACATCCGGAATCCGCTTGCCCCAGGCGAACCTCGGGCGGCAACGGATCTTGATACGGGGATGGCCCGACAGCGGGCGAACACGGCGGACAATCGCATTTGGCCGGAACATCCGGCCCTTGGTGGTGAAACGTGGTGCGAAATCCGTGATCTCGATGGCATTTCCCTGACCATCAAAAATCCGCGTCTTCACGATAGCTGTGTTCGGGACGTATTCCTGCTCGCTGCGGATAGCCCCGTTCAATTCGATATCGAAGGCCCCGTCGCCTTCTTCTCCGCGCGTTCCGAGCAGAGCGTGGAACACAGGGTCTCCATCAAAGCGCGGCAGACAGCACCAGATCAAAGATCCCATCCGGTCGATCAGACCGGCAAAGGAACAGTTGCCGATCATTGCCAGATCGAGCGAGGGGCCCAGTTTGACGGGAGGCGTCCACACCATGCGTTAAGTCTCCGAAACGGTTTCGTGCCCGGCCAGCCAATCATGAACAGCGGCCACATTTTCCAGACGATACAATGCGCAGCTTTCACCCGCGCCGACCTTGATTCCAATGCCGCCGGCATCCTGCGCAGCAGCAATCCCATCTTCATCCGTCACGTCGTCGCCGATATAGACCGGGCGCCGGCCGGCAAAAGGCGGATGCTCGAGAAACGCACGAACCGCATGGCCTTTGTCGCTGGTATAGGGTTTTGCCTCTACCACCATCTTGCCATGGATCAGGTGCAATCTAGGGAGCACTTCGATAGCTTCCCGCATCAGCGCGGCAACTTCGGATTCCAGCTCGGGGGCAGCACGATAATGCATGGCGACCGCCGGCCCCTTGTCCTCCAAGAAAGCGCCCTTCGACAACAGGCTGGACTGGCGCAGAACACCCTTCAGGGCGCGGACTTCGGAACTTGGCGGCTCCCTGGAAATACCGGCATTGGTCTTGACCCGGTGTTCAAGCCCGTGGAGACCGGCAGCAGGCAAATGCAAGGGTGACAGAAAAGCGTCAATCTGGTCGATGGGCCGTCCTGAAATAACGGCGAGGGCACCACCCAACCGCGTCTGAAGCTCCCCGAGCGAAGCAACAACACCATATTCGACCCTGACATCCTCAGGGCGAGGGGCCAGTTCAACCAGCGTCCCGTCAAAATCGAGAAAAAGAGCCATATCCGGCTCAAGCTGCGGCAGATCTTTCATGCCTCATTCTTAGGTGGAGAGAGAGACCGATGAAAGGCAACAGCCCAAAAAATATGGGGCAGCAGGGCACAAAAATTCAGCAGAAGGGGCGCCGGGCGCTTCCAAACAGCGCGCGGCTTCATCGTTAGACGTAGCGGTTGACTACGTTTTCCAGATATTCTTGGCGGCCTGATTTCGGATCCGGATTGATGTTTTCGCGCTCAACCTTAGCGGCGATCTCATCAAGCGTGTAGCCGCCGTTCAGCATCTTCTGCGCGTCTGCGCCATTCCAGCCTGCATAACGCTCGTCCAACGGCTTCTGC
>JBNKOQ010000144.1:0-7901 GCA_050294735.1 Roseibium sp.
GAAGGCACGAGGGCTTCGATGGCATGGATGTCGCCGTCCGGTTTCCCGTAATCGTAGCCCACCACACCGTCCAGGTGACGATCGAGCACATCGGCAATGTAGCCCGACAGCATGGGGCGCGGCTCCGCGGCATAGGCCGCCGAACGGTCCACCTTGGTCGGATCCTTGCCGGAGAACGCGCCACCGCCGTGCGGAGCAGCCCCGCCGTAGGTATCGACGATGATCTTGCGACCTGTCAGCCCGGCATCCCCATCAGGACCGCCGATGACGAATGCGCCTGTCGGATTAATGTGCCAGACAGTTTCGGGCGACAGCCATCCGTCGGGAAGAGATGAGCGAATGTAAGGTTCAACGATAGTCCGCACGTCGTCTGACGTCAGGGTTTCGTCAAGGTGCTGCGTCGACAGAACCAGGGACGTGACGCCGACCGGCTTGCCGTTTTCATAGCGGACAGTGACCTGGCTCTTCGCGTCCGGCCCGAGTTTGGGCTCCTGACCGGATTTGCGCACTTCCGCCAAAGTCTTGAGAATTTTGTGCGAGAACAGGATGGGTGCCGGCATCAGCTCCGGGGTTTCGCGGCAGGCATAGCCGAACATGATTCCCTGGTCACCAGCGCCTTCGTCCTTGTTTTCCGCAGCATCGACGCCCTGGGCAATATGCGCGGACTGGGAATGAAGATGAACCGCGACATCACAGTTTTCCCAATGGAAACCGTCCTGTTCGTAGCCGATATCCTTCACTGCCATCCGCGCCAGATGGGCAATGTAGTCGTTGGTGATCGTTGCCGGTCCGCGCGTTTCGCCCGCAATAACAATACGATTGGTCGTTGCCAGGGTTTCACAGGCAACACGGGCATCGGGCATGGCACTCAGATAAGCGTCAACGACAGCATCGGAAATGCGGTCACAAACCTTGTCCGGATGTCCCTCCGATACGGATTCGGAGGTAAAGAGATAATCTTGACGAGCCATTGGCAAGCGTCCTTCTGGGAATGAATAAGGCAGGAGCGGCAACCTCGGTCACCGCTCCCGCCACCATCAATCCGAAAAGATTTTCTCCGCGTCAAGCACGCAATTGAGATTACTTGTCGTCGCCTGCCAGCGAGCGCACAAGATCAACGATCCTGCGACGCACTTTCGGGTCTTCAATTCGAACAAATGCCTTGTTCAGCGACAGCCCTTCAGAGGAGGACAAGAAGTCAACGACATATGACGTCGGTTGCGTCTCGCCAAATCCTTCGGCTTCGTCAGGCGTGCCGGGTGCATCCTCGAAGAAGAACGCGACCGGAACCTTCAGGACGGTTGCAATGTGCTGCAACCGGCTGGCACCGATACGATTCGTGCCTTTTTCGTATTTCTGGATCTGCTGGAACGTAATGCCGAGGCTTTCGCCAAGCTTCTCCTGACTCATGCCAAGCATCATTCGACGTAGCCGAACGCGGCTGCCAACATGAATATCAATGGGGTTCGGGGCCTTTTTACTGGGCATCGGGAAGGTATCTTTCTTTGTTCTTGCGGCTATACACCACAGTTTCAACATGTGAAACGGCGGACAACGACCTCACACCGGCCAGCCCACGAGCACACCCCTATACTCGAAAACCGTTTCTTCTCATTCGCTTATGCTTCGCGATAAATATGGTTGTACCACAGGTTTCACACATACCCAAGACGCAATATCAATTTTTACGCGAACCCGGGTTGTATTCCTTAATCAAGAGAAAACACAGTATCAGGAATTGCATCACAAAAAAGATAAGGTTGCCATACTTGGCAAACGGCGTTTCTGGCAATTTTCCTGGCAACCTTTCATCAATTACACCGCGTACATTAACGGTAAGTTCAGCGGCTGTCCTCCCCTTCGCATCGACGACCGCCGAGATACCTGTATTGGCAGCCCTGACGAGAGGCAGTCCTTGCTCGATGGCCCGCATCCTTGCCTGAGCAAGATGCTGATAAGGTCCGGGCGTATCGCCGAACCAGGCATCATTGGTGACATTCAGCAGAAAGTCCGGGCGGCCCTCCCCCTCACTTGCGATCTCAGGGAAAATTACCTCGTAGCACACCAGCGGCAGGAAGGAGGTTCCGGACGGCAAGGACATGATCCGGTGCCGGAAACCCGGTTCAAACGTCCCCGGCACATTGACCAGCGCTGTCAACCCAAGGGTCTCCAGAACCCCGCGAAGCGGGAGATACTCGCCGAACGGAACAAGATGCACCTTGTCATAGGCCTCGCGGGCAGTGCCGTCGGGATCGAACAGATAGACACTGTTGAAATAGACCGGGTCGCCTTCTGTGGACTCCGCCCGGATCGCACCCGTCACAAAGGACGTCTGCCCGTCCAGCACCTTGGCAATCTGGACCATGGCGTCCGGTGACTCAGTCAGCAGGAATGGCACAGCCGATTCTGGCCAAATCAGCAAACGTTCCCGATTGCCTGAGGGCTCCTGGTCAAATGCCTGCCCGCTCAAGGCAAGATAGGACTGGAAGATGTCGTTCCGGTTCTCGGGCCGCCACTTCTCCTGTTGCGGGATCGCAGGCTGAACGATCCTCAGATCCGTATTCGAGAGAGGAGGGTCTTCAAGGATCGTAAGCCGTATCGTGCCAAAGAGGGCCATGGCCAGAAGACAAGTTGCCGACAACCCTGCAGCCACGGCCTTTCCCTTCCCGCTGTCGATGAGAACAGCCGGCGCCGAGAAAATCAGAATCACCAGCAAGCCGAGGCCATAGATGCCAAACATGCTGGCGTTTTGTGCCAGCACCAGAGTTTCGGCAAAGGCGTAGCCAAAGACGTTCCAGGGAAACCCGGTCAGCACGTGCCCGCGCACATAGTCGCTGGACGACAGAACCAGTGCCAGCAGCAAAAGACGGGAAGACCCGTCCGGCCAAAAGCGGGCCGCAAACGATATTGCCACCGCGGGAAACAGGGCCAGGCCGACAGGCATGGCAAGCACCGCAAACGGCATCATCCAGGCGAAACGGTCCCCATCGACCAGAAAGGCCGACCCGATCCACCAAAGGCCGGTGAGGAAAAATCCGAAGCCGAACCACCAGCCGATTGAAAACCCCGGCAACCATCTTCGCCGCCGGGAACTGTCGCCTTGTTCCACAGCGCCATCAAGCAGCCAGACGAGAACCGGAAAGCTCAGAGCCAAAACAGGCCACAGGCCATAGGGTGGCAAGGCAAGCGCGGAGAGGGCGCCCGCGCCCAAAGCATAACCCCGGCGGCGCCAGCCCCAAGCCAGAAGGCAGCTGTTGGGCACAGCCATCAAGGCAGTCATAAGCTGATGCATGAAGCGTGCGGTCCCGGTTTTACAATCGAAAGGAAAACTGCCCATTCACATTCCGCAGGTCAACTCGCCGGGCGTCCTGCGCACAACCGGACAGCCCAATGGCGGCGTCACTCCGGCTGGCCACCGCCGTCAGAGCTTTCAGTCTCGCCGCGCTTGACCCGTCTGCGCTGTTCTGTTGCACGCACTTCCGGCCTGCGGCGCCTGATACGCAGCCGCTTGATCCGGCGGGGATCAGCATCGAGAACCTCGAACTCGTACCCCGGAACGTCCGAGACCAGCAGCAGCTCTCCGCGGACAGGGACCCGGCCGATGGAGACATAAAGCAGACCGCCCAGAGTATCGACGTCCTCGCTTGCCACGCTGGTTTCGAAATCCGTGCCGAGCTCAGCCCCGAGATCCTCGAGCGGCGTCCTCGGATCGGCGACCCATACCCCGTCCGCAACGAACTGGAGCATGGCCTCTTCGTCTTCGTCGTGCTCATCTTCGATGTCGCCGACAACTTCCTCAACCAGATCTTCCAGTGACACCAGACCATCGGTGCCACCGTATTCGTCAATGACCAGGGCCATCTGAATGCGGTCGGCCTGCATTTTGGCCATCAGGTCGGTTGCCGGCATGGAGGGCGGGACGAACAGGAGCTGGCGCACCAGATTGGCGTCTTTCAGGGAAACCGAGAGATCGACCTTGGACAGGTCCACTTCAGGGGAATTGTGGCCAACATTCTGGGCTGGCTCTTCTTCGTCTTTCTTGCCTCCGGATTTCTCCGGTTTGCCTTCAATCCCCCTGCCGCGCTCCGCCATCAAGGCCATCAGATCCTTGATGTGGACCATGCCCCGGGGATCGTCGAGGCTTTCCTCATAGACCGGCATTCGGGAATGGCCGGACTCCTGAAAAAGCTCCATCAGGCGCCCAAGGCTGATCCCGGCCTCCACAGCCTCGATATCGGCGCGGGGGATCATCACGTCATCAACCCGCAGCTCTCGAAGCCTGAGGATGTTGCCAAGCAGCAAACGTTCCTCCGGTGAGAAGGCTGTATCGCCGCCGGTTTCCCGGGCCAATTCATCCTGGAGGTTCTCGCGCAGGCTGCCTGCGCCTCTCCGGCCGGAAAAAAGTCGCAGAAACCTGGGCCAGAATGGCGCCGTTTGCTGCGACTCTCGCGGCTGCGGATCTTCGTCTTGCTGAACGCTTCCGCCATCTTTTGCGACGGCTGGTGCATCACCAATTTGCGGCTGGGAACTTGTCATCGTCATCAATAGCCAAAACGCCCCATTGCAAAGGGGCCCTCAATCGTCGTCAGCACTCAGCGGTTTGTCCGCATAGGGATCGGAAATACCCAATTCGGCCAAAATCTGCCGTTCCAGGTCTTCCATCAACTCCGCTTCATCATTCTCCTGATGATCATAATCAAAAAGATGAAGCATTCCGTGAACAACCAGATGGGTAAGATGAGCCGAAATTTCAATTTCAAGCTCGTCAGCTTCCCTCTGCACTGTTTCACGGGCAAATACAATGTCGCCAAGCAGCGGGCCGTAGATATCTCCTTGCGGGTCACTCCCCGGAAAGGACAGCACGTTGGTCGGTTTGTCCTTGCCCCGCCAGCGTTTGTTCAGCGCCTGGATCGCCGCATCATCGGTGAAGACCAGAGACACTTCCGATCCCGCAGCCGCGAAAATTGGCGCGATGCGAAAAGCCGCGTCGATTGCCGTGCGGCAGAGATCTGCAAGCTGACTTTCGTCTTGCCAGTCCCCAGCCTCCAGAGCCAGATCGATCTGAAAGTCCTCAGGCAGCCCTTTACCGGCTGCCTGTGTCCCGTCGTTCATTGTCAGCTCACGCCTTCCGTGGCAGGCCGGGCACTTGCGCGCGCCTCGTTCCGCCGTTCCTTCGCCTGGGCTTCCTCACGCGAAGCGTTGTCATAGGCTGTCACAATCCGCGCAACCAGCTCATGACGCACCACGTCGACTTCCGTGAACTGAACATGCGAAACACCTTCGACATCCGCCAGCAGAGCCAAGGCTTCCCGCAAACCGGAGGTCTGACCGGGCGGCAGATCGACCTGGCTTGGATCGCCGGTCACAATCATCTTGGAGCCTTCGCCAAGCCGTGTGAGGAACATCTTCATTTGCATGGAGGTCGTGTTCTGCGCCTCATCCAGCAGCACAACGGCGTTGGAGAGCGTACGGCCACGCATGAACGCCAGCGGCGCAACCTCAATCATGCCGGAGGACAAGCCGCGATCGACTTTTTCCGGCGGCATCATTTCGTACAGCGCATCGTAGAGCGGCCGCAGATAAGGATCGACCTTTTCCTTCATGTCCCCGGGCAGGAAGCCGAGCCGTTCGCCGGCCTCAACCGCCGGTCGCGACAGGATCAGCCGGGTCGCATCGCCGCGCTCGATCAGGGCTGCCGCATAGGCAACGGCCAGGAAGGTCTTGCCGGTACCGGCAGGCCCGGTCCCGAACACCAGATCGCCCCGGTCCATTGCCCGGATATAGGCGTCCTGCGTCGGTGTTCTGGCGACAATTGTCTTGCGCCGGGTCGACACCTGGGCGAAAGCCAGTCTCGATTTCGGCTCGAGCGTCGGCAACGGCAATTGCGCATCGGCCGCAGCGGCCATGCGAAGAGCCCCATCAACATCACCAGGATGAATGTCATGCCCTTGCTGCAGCCGGGCATAGAGAGACTCAAGAGCGCTGCGGGCTTGCGCGCAACCCCCTTGCGACCCCTTCAAGGTGACCTGATTGCCCCGTGCAATCGCATCAACACCAAGCTTTTGCTCGATGATGGCGAGGTTTTGGTCGAATTGACCAAAAAGATCTCCGATCAGCCTGTTGTCTTCAAACGCAAGAACGATGTGTGTCAAATCCGAGGCCGGAGTAGCTGTCTGTTCCGGAACCCTGCGAGCCGAAGATTGGCTGTCACGCGTCAAATGCCACCTCCTTGAGGGAGTCTTGGGAAGATCCAATAGAAACATGATGCCCTGCAACAAGGCGTCCGAACAGCGAATTACTGCCGATCTTCGTGATTTCCACCGCTTGTATCGTTCCGATCAGGTCTTCAGGCGCATCAACGGGGACCGGCTGCAGCCAGGGCGATTTGCCAACAATCTGCCCTGAGTTGCGTCCCTTACGCTCAAAAAGCACATCACATGTCATGCCCAGCCGCGATGCGTTGAAGGCCGTCTGCTGGTCTGCGATCAACTGCTGAAGCTCCGCCAGCCGCGCGGTCTTGACATCCTCGGGCACCTGGTCCGGCATCGTCGCCCCGGGCGTTCCGGGACGCTGGCTGTACTTGAACGAGAAGGCTGAGCCGAATTCGACGCGCCGGATCAGATCCATCGTATCATCGAAATCCTGATCTGTTTCCCCCGGGAAGCCAACGATGAAGTCGCAGGACAAGGCGATATCGGGACTCGCTTCACGGATGCGGTCGATCAGGCGGAAGTACTCATCGCGCGTGTGCTTGCGGTTCATGGCTGCAAGGATCTTGTCCGATCCCGACTGAACAGGCAGATGAAGATAGGGCATCAGGCTCTTGAGATCCCGATGCGCCTCGATCAGCTCATCGTCCATGTCACGCGGATGGCTCGTCGTATAACGGAGGCGGTCCAGCCCGCTGATTTCCGACAAACGCCGAAGCAGCCTGCCGAGGCCCCAGGTCGAGCCGTCCGGCGCTTCGCCATGCCAGCCGTTGACGTTCTGGCCAAGCAGGGTGATTTCACGGACACCGCCCGCGGCCATCTGCTCGGCTTCGGTGACAATCTGCTGCACCGACCGCGAAACCTCCGCCCCACGGGTGTAGGGCACGACACAGAAGGTGCAGAACTTGTCGCAGCCTTCCTGAACCGTCAGAAATGCCGCCGGAGGGTGTTTTGCGACCGGACGCGCGGCCCCTTCGGACAAATGCTTGAACTTGGCGTCGATATCGAATTCGGTTTCGACGACCTTTTTCCCGCCTTCCGCGTCTTTGAGCAGCTTGGGCAGACGATGATAACTTTGTGGTCCAAAGACCAGATCGACGATTGGCGCCCGCCGCGAGATTTCCTCGCCTTCCGCCTGAGCGACACAGCCGGCGACGCCAACCATCATGTCCTTGCCCGCCAGCGCCCGTTCTTCCTTGACTTTCCGGATCCGGCCAAGCTCGGAATAGACCTTTTCCGCGGCCTTTTCACGGATATGACAGGTATTGAGGATGACCAGATCGGCGTCCGCCAGGTCCTCTGTCGCCGTAAACCCCTCGGGCGCCAGAACGTCACTCATCCGGTCGCTGTCATAGACATTCATCTGACAGCCATATGTGCGCACAAAGACCTTGCGCTTGGGCATAGCCTGATCGGTGTCGGTGAGCGCGGAGGTGTCCGCAGTTTCCATGTCCTGACGATGCGTCATTCAGTCCTCAATGCCTTTCCCGTGACGGCCCCATTGGCACTCCGGACAGGCTGCATATTCGTTGGTTCGGCAGCAGTTGACAGGACCCGCATATGGGGTCGACCGGCTTTCAGACAAGCCGGGCAGAGGCTGCTCTCTTCAAGCGCCAGCTTTAGCCGGTTTTTCCTCATTTGAGAATAGCTCGGCCGGTTCGATTTCTGCCGCGCCTTTTTCAACGGGCCCAC
>JBNKOQ010000145.1:0-7883 GCA_050294735.1 Roseibium sp.
TCGTACCATGCGGAATTAAATAGGCAAAGTCAGCACAAGGGCGAAGACCGGTCCGCAACGGCATTTTCCGCTTTGACACCCGGGTTTTCCAAGAGACTTGCACAATTACCAGGCATCAGCGCATGATTATTGCGCTTGGAGGTGGGCCGGAAATTTGCAAAGCTTGCCTAACAAGGCAGCAACGATGAATGGGGAGGCAATGACAGAAGAGCGGTCATTTTTCAATGAAATGCTGGACGAAGCCGACCTCCCGCGAGCGGCATATGCCGGCCTGGCACGTTGGCTGGAAGCCAAACCTCCCAATTTTCTGAAGCGCAAAAGCCGGGAAGCAGAAGTCATTTTCCGCCGCCTCGGCATCACCTTCGCCGTCTACGGCGCGCAGGCCGCCACAGAACGCCTGATCCCGTTTGATCCGATTCCACGCATCTTGTCGGCAAGCGAGTGGCGTCGCCTTTCCGCAGGCATCGACCAGCGTGTGCGCGCCCTCAACGCATTCCTGCACGACATCTATCACCGGCAGGAAATCATCCGGGCCGGCCGCATCCCCGCCGACCTGATCTTGCAGAATGAAGCGTTCCTCCCCGAGATGGTCGGCTTCTCCCCGGCCCGCAAGGTTTACGCCCACATCATCGGCACGGATCTGGTCCGGGTCTCCGAAAACGAATTCTACGTCCTGGAAGACAATACGCGCACGCCGTCCGGTGTCTCCTATATGATGGAAAACCGGGAAACCATGATGCGCATGTTCCCGGATCTGTTTCAGACGCACCGTGTCGCACCCGTCGAGCAATATCCCGAGCTCCTGCGCCAGACCCTGGAGAGCGTCGGTCCGGACCAGAGCAAATCGGATCAGACGGTGGTGCTCCTCACACCGGGCATCTACAACTCCGCTTATTTCGAGCATGCTTTCCTGGCCGACTCCATGGGGGTAGAGCTGGTCGAAGGCAGAGACCTGTTCGTAGACGAGGGCAAGGTCTTCATGCGAACAACCCGCCAGCCCAAACAGGTTGACGTCATTTACCGCAGGATCGATGACGCCTTTCTCGATCCCCTGACGTTCAATCCGGATTCAATGCTGGGTGTGCCGGGGATTTTCGACGCCTACCGGGCGGGCAATGTCACAATCTGCAATGCACCGGGCACCGGGATCGCCGACGACAAGGCAATCTATGCGTATGTCCCCGATATCATCGAGTTCTATACCGGTCAGAAACCCATCCTGAACAACGTTCCGACCTGGAACTGCTCGCGGGAAGAAGACCTCGCCTATGTCCTCGACAATCTGGAAGACATTGTCGTCAAGGAAGTTCACGGTTCTGGCGGATATGGCATGCTCATCGGCCCGACGGCCTCGAAGCGCCAGATCGCCGAATTCCGAAAGGTACTGATGGCCAATCCATCCAACTACATTGCTCAGCCAACCCTCGCCCTAAGCGCCTGCCCGACCCATGTCGCATCGGGTGTCGCGCCTCGCCACGTCGACCTCCGGCCTTTCGTTCTGATCGGCGATCAGGTCCGCATCACCCCCGGAGGACTGACACGCGTTGCCTTGAAGAAAGGCTCGCTGGTGGTCAATTCGAGCCAGGGCGGCGGGACCAAGGACACTTGGGTACTGGAGGACTGAGACATGTTGGGAAGAACAGCCTCCTCGCTCTTTTGGATGTCGCGCTACCAGGAGCGGGCCCAAAACATATCCAAGCTTCTGGAAGTCACTTACAGATCGGCGATGGTGCCCAAATCCGGCGATTCCGAAGCCGAAAACTGGCGTTTCGCGCTTCTGTGTGCCGGAACCGACTTCGGATATACCAGCAAGGTCGGAGAGATCACACCGCGCGGCGTCGTCAATTACATGGTGTTCGACAAGGACAACCCGTCAAGCGTCCGTGTTTGTCTCGAGACGGCCCGCAACAACGCCCGGGCTGTCCGGACCGGCATCACGGCCGATCTCTGGGAAGCCTTGAACACCACCTGGATCGAGTTCGCGGACGTCAATCCGCAATCGATCACTCCGGACCGCCTGCCGGAGTTCCTCGCCTGGATAGGCCAACGGTCGCACCTCTTCCGCGGCGCCCTGCTGAACACCGTTCTGCGGGACGATGGCTACTACTTCAGCCAACTCGGCACGTTCGTGGAGCGGGCGGACAACACGGCCCGTATCCTCAATACCCAGTATTGGGTCCTGCTGCCGGACAATGACGTGATTGGCGATGGCTCCATGGAACGATCGCAGTGGACCAGTATTCTGAGAACGCTTTCAGGCCTCAGAAGCTACCGCTTCGCCTATCCGGACGCCAAACTAAAGGCGTTCAATATCGCCGAGTTCCTGATCCTGCGGAAAGAAATGCCCCGCTCCCTCGCCTATTGTTACGACTGGATCGACGAGACCGCTGACGACCTTGGCCAATACTACGGCGAGAGCGCGCCGAGCCTCAACGCAGCCGGATCGATCTGGCGCGGACTTCGGGAAACGGAAATGCGGGATATCTATCAGAACGGCCTGCATGAGTTTCTCAATGACTTCATCAGAAGCAACAACAGCTTCGCTCAGCAGCTCTCGAAAGACTACAACTTCGCCTGATCCTCTGACTCCCTTCGGTGCACCAAATGCGTCTGACCGTACGACACAAGACCAGTTACCGTTACGACACCCCCGTAGCAAATGCCATGCAGCAGCTGCGGCTGACGCCACGCGACTGCACAGGGCAGCGCGTGGTGGATTGGTCGGTCGAGGCACCGGGCATGTCCCGCGCCACAAGCTATACCGATGCGTTTAGCAACCTGGTCCACATGGTCTCCTCGCAAGACACCGTGGAATTCGTTGAGATCATCGCGTCAGGCACCGTGGAAACAGAGGACAACGCAGGGATCATCGGCCAGGAACGCGGTGAGGCACCACCTCGGATTTACACCCGTTTCACGCCGGTTACCCAAGCCAATCAAGCCATTCGCCGGCTGGGAGCCATTGCCGACAAGGACGACAAGATTGCAGGATTTCACGACCTGATGCATGCCGTTCGCGACAAGGTCGAATACAAGACGGGTGTGACCGAAACGCACGCGACCGCAAGTTCGGCTTTGGCCAGCGGCGAAGGCGTATGCCAGGATCACTCGCATATCTTCATTTCCGCGGCTCGCTCAATTGGCGTGCCGGCGCGTTATGTGTCCGGTTACCTTCTGCTTGAGGAAGAGCAAGACTCCGAAGCCCATCATGCCTGGGCCGAAGTTCACGTCGACGGACTTGGCTGGCTGGCATTCGACATATCCAATGGTATCTGCCCGACAGACCACTATATTCGCTTGACCACAGGCCTTGATTCGCGTTCCGCTGCTCCTATCCGCGGCATTCGTTTCGGCGGAGCCGAAGAAAACATGCATGTCGAGGTCGAGGTTGCGCAAGCAGCCAGCCAGCAACAGCAATAGGGTCTTGTAAGCAAGAATTCGAGATCCCAATTTGACGCTGGCCGGACGACCGGATTGCGTAGAAAACCGGGGAAACCGGTACCTGGGGTGAAAGAACGAACATGACATATTGCGTTGGACTGAAGCTCGACCGGGGCCTGGTTTTTGCGTCCGACACCAGAACCAATGCAGGTCTGGACAATATCTCCACTTTCAAGAAACTGCATGTTTGGGAAAAGACCGGAGACAGGGTCATTACCCTGCTGTCGTCCGGCAATCTGGCCATCACACAGGCCGTTGTGTCCCTGCTCTGCGAACACATCCATAATGCTGGCGAAGGCCGCCCAACCCTGATGACCGTGGACACCATGTTTCAGGCGGCCCGGCTCGTCGGCAGCGCCGTGAGAGAGGTCCGCTCCATCGATGGCGAGGCTCTTGAGTCGAATGCGGACAATTTCTTTGTGACGTTTATCCTGGGCGGCCAAATCAAAGGTGAAGACCCCCGAATGTTTCAGGTCTACTCCGCCGGAAACTTTATTGAAGTCGCGGAGGACACACCTTTCCTGCAAATTGGCGAGCACAAATACGGCAAACCGATACTGGATCGCGTCACCCGGTCCGACATGCGCCTGGGCGAAGCCGCGAAAATGATCCTGCTTTCATTCGACAGCACGCTGCGGTCCAACCTTTCGGTCGGCATGCCGATCGACCTGCTGCTCTATAACAAGGACACGTTCACTGCCGACCGCCAGATGCGGATCGAAAAGGACGATCCTTACTTCCAGAAGCTGTCCGCAGCCTGGTCTGATGCCCTCCGGGACGCGTTTACGGACATGGACGAACTGGAAGTCTAACTGCGCGGCTGTTGCACCGCTTTCATAATTGCCCTTGCTGTTAGCAGTTTGTCATGGCTCTGCCGTAAAAGCCCATGACCACTGGAGAATTGCAGGAATGAGCACCATTGACGCGGACGAGATCGAGCGCCTGGCCTGGATAAGGGAACCTGCTAACGAACCGCTTGAGGCTAACGAAAGCACCCTGTTCATGGTGCGCCAGATGATCAAGGCCGGCGAGCGTGCCCCGCTGGTCGATCTGCTGAAGCGCTGGGATCCGGTGGATGTGATGCAAATGCTCATCCGCCTGCGTCTCAAGCAAGCCCGCAAATTGTTCCAGTGGCTTCCCGCCAATCCATCGATCAAGGTGATTGCGGAACTCAGGCCGGAGTTCCGCGCCTTGCTGATGGAAGAGGCAACCCTGGACCAGTTCCGGGACATCCTCTCCGGTCTCGACCCGGAAGATGCCACGGAAATGCTCAACGACTTTCCAGACGACATGGCGGAAGAGCTGGCCGGGCGGTTGCCGGATGTGGATGACATAGCCTTCCGCCAATCTTATGCGGACGACAGCGCCGGGCGTGTGATGGCCCGCAAATTTGTCGCCTTGCCGGACACCTGCAGCATTGACGAGGCTGTGGCCCAAATAAGGGCCGAAGCCGACCGGATCCGCAAGGTCTTCACCGTCTATGTCATGGACGGCACAGGGCTGCTGGTTGGCACCGTGGAGCTTGGAAAGCTGCTGCTTGCCCCCCATGGCGCGACACTCGGCGATATCATGAACCGCGACTTCATCGCAGTCTCTGCCGACATGGACCAGGAGGAAGTGCTCCGCCTTGCCCGCAAACGGGACATGCGCACGGTTCCCGTTGTCGATGCGAAGGGCCATCTGATTGGCCGGGTCACGCCAAAGCAACTGACCCGGATCGCATCGGAAGAAGCCAATGAAGACATGCTGCTGATGAGCGGTGTGTCGTCGGAAGCCAAGGCCGACGACTCCGCTTTGCGTATCGTGAAAGGCCGCCTGCCCTGGCTGCTGGCCGGGCTGATCGGCTCCAGCATTGCCGCCTCCGTTGTCGGCTCCTTTGAGGATCAGCTGGCAAAGGCAGCCATTCTCGCTGCCTTTATTCCCGTCACCATGTCGATGGCGGGCAATGCCGGGCTGCAGGCCTCCGCCGTGGCGGTTCAAGGCCTGGCGACCGGCACCCTTTGGTCCGGGGAGATCGGCTACCGCCTGTTCAAGGAATTGCTGGCGGCCCTCTTCAATGGAACCATCGCGGGGTGCATTCTTGCAGCTCTGACCATGATTGCGGCGCAGGTCATCCCGATTGAGGCCCCCGCCCATCTGGCTTTGGCAACCTCCCTGGCCCTGCTTAGTGTCACGACCATCGCCGCGATGGTCGGCGCCACGATCCCGATCCTTCTCGACAAATGCGGTATCGACCCGGCCATGGCGACCGGTGTCTTCATCACATCGTCCAATGACGTCCTCGGCGTGCTGGTCTTCTTCCTGATGGCAACGACGTTTTATCTAAACTGACGCGCCGGTCCGGGATGTCAACCAAACCTGCCAAACACGACAGCAGGTCTCCAGCACCCCAAACCGCCAAGGCTTTTAATGCTTCAGTTGCCCAGGATCAGCGCAGCCGCATCAAACTCGGTGCGTTTGTAGGCGCGGATCTGGGCTGCTTCCGCATCGCTGCCCCATCGTTCGATATTGAAGTCCTCTTCTACATGGGCAGCACTCCAGGCTTCGTCCGCAGACAGATGCCCTTCGGCCACGGCCAGCGCCAGAACGGCGGAACCTGCCAACGACGTCGCCGTGTGGAGCGCGGCAAGCTGAAGAGGTGTGAAACGCTCAAGCTGAGCCCTGAACGCCGCTAGCAGCGCCTCCGGCTGTTCCCGATGGATGATCCCGGCGATAAGCACGAACTGCCCTTCCAGACAGCTCTCTGCCCAACGCAGGACCGGGTCCCAAAGCTCTGTCTGCCGCTCGACCAGTGTTTCCGGATCAGCAGCCCGGTAGCACAGGGCGTCCGTCCCGCAGAACCTTGTTATCTCGTCCGCAACTTCCGCAAACCGCGCCGCCACACCTTCTTGCGCCGAATTGGCAATGCGTGTCAGAGGCATGGCCGCGGGATTGATGACCTTCTCCTGAGCATTCCACTCGGCCGCAACAGCCTTGGCAATGGCTTCGTTGGGCAATGAAAGTGTTGTCTTGCCCGGTGTCTTGACCGGTCGGCCATCAAGATGAATGGCAAACCCGTTCCCGGCCGGCACCGCTGTGGCTTCCTTGTAGAACCGCTTGGGCAGTTCACGTTTTGAAAGTTCGCGTGCCCGCTGCTCCGGGTCCTTCGCCGCATCTTCTTCCAGAGTTTCCAGATAGTCCCGCATCAGGCGGCCTCCCCGTCAAAAGCCAGGAGCTTGTCCAGCGCCCCGTAAAGTTCGTCGAAATGATCTATGACAACGTGGGCGCCTGCGCCCAGAAGCCGTTCGCGGTCATGGTAGCCCCAGGTAACGCCGACAGCATGTGCTCCGGCAGACCGCGCCATTTCCATATCGAAACTGGTATCGCCGATCATCACGGTGCGATGATCCTCCGCGCCGGTCTCAGCCATGGCGCGCAGCACCATATCCGGATGCGGCTTGGACGGCGATGTATCTGCGGTCTGAATGGTTGCGAAACGGCCATGCAGCCCGTGAACCTCGACCATGTGATCCACACCCCGGCGGGCCTTGCCGGTGGCCACCCCAAGCAGAACATCGTTCCGGCGGGCCAAACGATCCAGAATATCACGGGTCCCGGGGTACAGAGGATCGAGATCCAGCCCCTCTGCACGTCGCGCGTATTTGGACGCCCGGTAGGCTTCGGACATGGCAGCCACATGATGCGCGTTCTCATCTCCCACCAGGGTCAGGAAGGCACGCTCCAAAGAGAGACCAACGATGGAAAGCGCCGTGCGCCGGTCCGGCATCGGCAGTCCGACGGCCTCATAGCCGACGGAGAGGCCATGCAGGATTGTATCCTGACTGTCCACCAAAGTGCCGTCACAATCGAAAATCACAAGATACATGCGAAACCGGGTCCATTGTTTTTCAGGCCCCGCATGTGGCTCGTTTTAAAGCCGGGGTCAAGGGGCCCGGAAGCCCGCAGCCTAGGTGTGCCTTCCAATGAGGTTGTTCACTCGTTCTGATTTTCTGAGACTGGTTGGTGCGATCCATACCGGTTTCAGGAGACAGAGGAATGAACAACCCGCACAAGAATGCCCGGACCTGCGTTTACAGTCGAGAGCAGATTGTCCAGCGTTACGAGCGTGGCGAGACCGTCGGCGACATAGCGTTGGCTTTCGGCATCTCGGTTCGGACCGTTTACAAATGGCTGGGGCGGCACCGTCAAGACGGTTCGGCCGGGCTTGAGAACCGCTCCAGCCGCCCGCGTTCCAATCCTCACGCCTATCTTGCCGGCTGGTATGAGCTGATCGCCAAGCTGAGGCGCCACCGTATGACAGCTCTGGAGATTGCCGGGGCTCTGGGGTTTCCCCGATCCTCGGTTGCCCATGCTCTTAAGTCCATCGGCCTGACCCGGCTGAACCGTCTGACGCCCCCAGAACCGGTGCGGCGCTACGAGCGCAAACGTCCGGGCGAACTCTT
>JBNKOQ010000146.1:0-7871 GCA_050294735.1 Roseibium sp.
CTCCGCCGGGCTTTCCGCCAACAGCTCCAGATCCAGTCCGGCGGCACAGGCAGCGCTGACCGCCCTAAGTGTACTGATTTTCGACCCGGACAACCCAACTCCCGCCAAATCAATGTCGGAAAACCGGACGAAATGTTCCGCGGTTAATGGCGAAACACGTTGCTCCAACCTGCCGTAAATCGCACTGGCGCTGGCAACGGAAACAAGCTGTCCCACCACTATATGGGCAAGGCCCGCAAAATCGGCAGGGCGACGGCGCAAGGGCAACGGGCCGGCCTTTTCGGCAATCGCCGCGAGGGCAGGATCGAGATCGAGCAGGGCACAAAGGCCATGTTCGACATCTTCAGGCGTGTTGATAGGCCGCAATTTCAAGGTTCACCGGGTCTGCGTTTCTCAAAGGGGCGGAAACTGCTACGAACATACATCCATCAGCCCGCAGCCGCTTTCAACCCGCTTTCCGAGTTTTCACCTCATGCAGCAACCGGTCTTTCGCTTCGCCCCCTCTCCCAATGGTCATCTGCATCTGGGGCATGCACTGTCGGCACTCCTGAACGCTCGGGCAGCGAAAACAACGAATGGGCGTTTCCTGCTGCGCATAGAGGATATCGATCAGACCCGCTGCACCCCGCAACTGGAAGCTGACATGCAGGAGGATCTGGCATGGCTCGGCCTGAGCTGGGAACGGCCGGTTTACCGGCAGTCGGAACACTTCGATGCCTATAAGACGGCTTTGCAACAGCTTGAGGAACGGGGTCTCGTTTACCGGGCCTATCTCACCCGCGCCGAAATCAAGCGATATGTCGCGTCTTATGAATCTGGTGGAAACGCCTGGCCCAGGGATCCCGATGGGGCGCCGCTCTATCCTGGCGATTCAGCCGTGCTCTCCCCGCAGGAACGAGAGAACCGCCGGAAGAACGACACCGCCTACGCCGTCCGTCTGGACATGCGGGCAGCCCTCGAAACCATGACAGGAGACATGAGCTGGTGGGAAGGACCGGCTGGAGATCTGGAAAATGATCTGTCTTTGCCAGAATGGAGCCAGGGCGTTCGTATTCCTGCCGATCCATCAGCCTGGGGGGATGTTGTTCTTGCCCGAAAGGACGTGCCCACAAGCTACCATCTCTCCGTCGTCATTGACGACGCCGTCCAGGGCATTACCGATGTAATACGGGGTAGGGATCTCTATCACGCAACATCCGTCCACCGTCTGCTGCAGGAGTTACTTGGGCTGCGCCCGCCGCGCTATCGGCATCACCAGCTGATCCTCGGAAAGAACGGAGAGAAGCTGTCCAAATCAAATCAGGATACCAGCCTTCGGTTCATGAGGAACCATGGGCAAGGGCCTGATGACGTACTACGTCAGATTCGTAAATGCAGTATCCCGAACAAAGCGTCGTCATTGTAAGAAATACCATTAAATAATTTTTACTTTAGTCGCAATGTAAGTCATAGAAAGGCATGAAATAAACTATCTGAATTATATTTTTATACATTTATTCGAATCTACAATCCCGTCGTGAAACTCTATTTTGGTAGGTGTATTATGCCGATGGATTTGACACTGCTCGCTGCTGTTATGTCAGCATCTTGCCTGTTCGCAATATGGCTCAGCGCAGCCCGCAATGCCCGTTCCCGCCGCCTCGCACCGGCGCACAAGCGGACTTGCCGGTGAAGTTACCCTCTCTATCTTCTCAACGGGTAAGTATTCAGGCTGCGCTCGGACGCGTGTTTGTTCGCTCCGCATTGCATATTGTGTTGCTGCTTCTGATGCTTACCGGCATCATGGCCGTTGCCTACTACAAAACCTCCGTCAACGGAGTTGAGCATAGCCTCATTCGTGAGGCGCGCCATCATGCTGAACTGGCTGCCTCGCTTTTGGGTAAAAGCATTGAAGCCGGGGACGTTGCCACGGTTCAAATGGCATTAAACGCCATGGCGGACGACGAGCATGTGCAGGCGATCAGAGGTTATGATAGTGCTGGAAGACTTCTGTCCGATATCTCTTTTGTTCATCCCGGATCAGAACTCAGCGTCGTCGAACAGACCGTTCTGGAGGCTCTTGCGCAAAGAACACCACAATTGAAGAATGGCTCGGACTCCCTGACCTTTGCCCTCCCGGTTCTCGACAATAGCCGGGCTATCGGCGCCATTGCCGTCAAGATGTCAAAGGCTACGGTCCTGCAGACCGAACGGGATGTTATCTGGCAGACGGCTTTTCTCGCAGGTATCCTCTTTCTGGCCGTCGGCCCGATGGCAGCCTTTCTTCTCTATCGGACAACACGAGGCATCAGCGATGTCACGGACGCTGCGAATGAAGCCGCTCAGGGATTTTTGAATACGAAACTGGAGACCACTGGCGTCGGCGAGGTTGCTGAACTTCAAGACGCTTTCCGGCAGATGGCGATCAATCTGCGGTCAAATATTCAGCGGATCGAATATCTTGCCCATTTTGATGAGGCCACCGGCCTGCCAAACCGTGTCAAATTCAGCAATACCGCAACTCAGTTGATCGACCTCTCGCCACAAGCCGAGGGGAGCTTGCTGTTCGTAGACCTGGACCGGTTCAAAGCCATTAACGACATGCATGGGCATGCTGTAGGTGACAGGCTTTTGACCCTGGTCGGTGCCCGGCTTACGGAGATCGTAGAAAATTTCCTGAAAGACGAGGATTTCGCATTCAAACCATTTGTTGCGCGTTTTACCGGCGACGAGTTCATCGTGATCTTGCCCGGTCTGACGGATTATGACGCTCTGCAAACCCTTGCAGAGATCATCGGCAACAAAATCAGCGCACCCTTCAAGACCGACAATCTTAAACTGGTGCTCAATGCAAGCATCGGTGTCGCCCTTTATCCTCAGGACGGACAGACCGCAGACGACATCTTGCGGTGTGCGGATATGGCAATGTTTTCCGCAAAACAGGCGGGGCGGGACCGTACTGTCTTCTTCAATGAAAGTATCCGTCAAAAGGCACTGGAACGGGATAAGATCGAGGCATGCATCCGGACCGCGCTCAAGAACAATGAGCTGTCGGTATTTTATCAGCCAAAGGTGGAAATCAAATCCGGAAGGATCATCGGTTCAGAGGCCCTGCTCCGCTGGCATCATCCAGAACTGGGGGCGGTTCCACCGTGGAAATTCATTCCGGTCGCGGAAGAATGCGGCTTGATGACGTCAATTGGTGAATTCGTACTGCATCGGTCGCTGGAGGACATGAAAATCCTGCGGCGCGAAGGCCAGGATTTGACGGTCGCGGTCAACGTAGCTCCCGTTCAATTCAGTTCGGCCTATTTCACAGACCGGACATTGGGCATTCTCGGAGAGAGCGGCTTTCCACTCGACAGGCTGGAATTGGAAATCACTGAATCCGGTGTCATGGAAGACCCGGAGCGTGTTCGCGCGCAAATCATGCCCATCAAAGAAGAGGGCGTTCAATTCGCCATCGACGACTTCGGGACCGGGTATTCCAGCCTGAACACCCTGGCCACCATGCCTTTCGACACTCTCAAGATCGACAGGTCTTTTGTGATGGATATGGCCGTCAGCGAGGACCGCAGAGCGATTGTTCAGCTTATTCTCTCGATGGCGCAGCAGCTGAACATGAAAACGGTTGCTGAAGGCATAGAGACAACAAGCCAGTACGACCATCTGAGAGCATGGGGAGCAACCTATGCGCAGGGCTATCTGTGGAGCCCACCGGTTGAATTTGCCGCGTTTCGCGATCTGGCCGGGCAGACGAGCGCAGCAGGCAGGAAACTTCAAACTCTGCATGCATGAGATGAGAGCCTTGCGGCTGTGGCTCCCAGGCTCATAGGCGCACCCAAGAGCCGTGGCATAGGAGTTCCTTGGCTGGCTTCAGCTTGCGGTTTGCCACATTGCCAATATGGCGACCCAAACTCCACTGCTCACCACAGCTGCGATTGTCGTCAAGGTGATTGAATTCGCCGACATCGCATGACCCGTGCCGTAACGGTTGGCGAAAATATAAGCGTTGATGCCGGTCGGGCAGGAGGCGGTCAACGTTGCAACCGCCGTCCATAGTGGGGGCAAATGAAAAACATAGGCCGCCGCGCAAAAGACGATGGCCGGCATAATGGCCACCTTTAGCAAACTGAGCAGGAGGCCCGGCACGATATTGCCGCGGATACCGTAGAGAACCATGCTCATGCCAAGCGACAGCAGAGCGACAGGCAAAGCGGTGGCTGCAATCCGGCCCAGGACGTCTTTCATAATCCCCGTCACGGGCAGGCCCAAAAGGCGCCAGGCAATGGCGCAGATAATGGCGACCACAATCGGATTGGTTCCAAGGTTGCGGACAATCCTGAGAACCATCTCGCCCACCGGAGGAGCTTTGCTCACCCCATCGGAAGCCGAAGCCCGTTCCATCAATATGGAAATAACAACCGTCATCACGGGAAGGTGGACGGAAATAATGATCAGCAATGGTGCCAGTCCCTCGTCACCATAGACCGAAGAAACCAGAGGAAGGCCAACCATGACGGTATTTGCAAAAGCAGCCGAAACGCCGGCCACCACCCCTGCCCGTCCATCGCGCCCGAATCCCTTTCGAATGATCAACGCAGCCAGCACCCAGGTAATGGCAACTCCGCAGAAATAGGACGCCCAGAGCCCCCACGGGCTCTCATCGCCAAGCTGAACCACTGAAAGCGTTTTAAAGATCAGAACCGGTATGGCGATGACAAAGACATACTGACCAAGGGCTTCACCTGCCGCCTGCGACATCAAACCAACGCGTGCGACGGTGTACCCGATGCCGATCAAAATGAAGACAGGAACAACAATAGCCAGGATTTCGAACGACATTCGTTCCTCATCAATACGTACACATCAGGTCTGTGCCCTAGCCACCTGCAAGGATTTTCGAGCTCAAGCCAAAGGATCACCATTGGCTTCATCCGGGTCGGACCCGAAGCACAACCAGCGCGGCAAGAGGTAAAAGGACATATGATACCGGAGGGCGGTTGCATGCCAAAATGACGGGCATTGCACAAACAGGCAAGAGCCGATTGCTGTTTCACAGTAATGCAGTTTAGATTCACGTTATGACTGACGATCCTGTAGCCAATGACAAGCTGGCGTTGCTTGCCCACGACCTGAGAACCCCTCTGTCAGCCATGCGCCTGACAGCGGAACTCATCGGCAGAGAACCACTTTCCCCGACACAGCGTGACCGGCTGGAACTTTTGATCAGTTCCATGGAAGCGCTTGGTGATCTGACCGGTGAACTGGTTCAGACACAGGAACAGGCCGGGGAGGGAAAACGGGCCCTGCACGATATCGTCAGCGACACCGGTAAATTGTTTCGCGCCGCAGCCGAAGCCAAAGGCCTCACCCTTCTGATCAAACCTCTACCCAACGGCCTCGTTATTAAGCAGGGTCAGGCAGCGACCCTGCGCCGCGTGATGACAATCCTGCTCGACAATGCAGTCAAATACACCGACACGGGCTCAATCACCCTTGCGGCGAGCCTGCTCCCGGCAGACCCCGGTCTGCCGCAGGTGATCAGGATCAGCATCGCCGATACCGGTCCCGGGATCGCCCCCGCGGAGCGCGATCACATCTTCAAACTCTATGCGCGGGGAACAACTGGCATGGCGCGAAGCCGGGGATCAGGTCTGGGGCTTTGGGGGGCGACCCGGCTGATCTCCGACCTTGGCGGCAAACTCCGGCTTGTCAGTCCGCGAGCCGGCGGCTGCCGGTTCGAAATTGACTTACCCGTGGACTATGGAGTTTCAGGAGGCAGGGAAGAGGAAACGGACAATAAACTGCCGGGTGAAGCGCATGTTCTCATCGTCGACGACAATGACACCAACAGACGGCTGTTATCCGCCCTGCTGGAATCTTTTTCGATTAGCTGCGATCAGGCTGCAAGCGGTGCCGAAGCGCTCAAAATGATGCCAGACACCCGGTATGACGCCGTCTTGCTCGATCTTCACATGCCCGAAATGGACGGCCTGGAAACAGCTCAGAAAATCAAAGCCCTCGAAAATCAGACAGACGTGCCGCTGATCGCCGTGACGGCTGCGCTGGAGTCAGTCGGCGATAAACGGTTGCACCAGGCCGGCTTTATCGAAGTTCTGGCCAAGCCGCTTTCACCATCCCACCTGTTTCAGGCCATGGAGCATGCGCGCCAGCGCCGCGCCGCCACCACGGCCACCTCGCCGTAATGTCCCCTCAGTGCTCACCATGACCAAAGCTGACGTCCCTTCGGGCACCTGAAATGGTGATCGAGAAGCCTGCAATCACATCAATCAGGGAAATGGCCATCAGGATGAAGAAGACAGAGGTCGCAGCCGGTGCCGCAATCAGGAATTCGACCAGATAGACCACGAAAACAAGCACTGAGAGGATGTGATCCATCAGTGCGGCAGCACCCGTGCGCGTGGCCTTCAGCATTTCGATGAAAAGCAGAAACAGGGAGAGTGTCACCACGAGATCCCCAAGGACCATCTTGAAAGTGGCGCCGGAAACCATGGAAATCGAAATGATCTCGGCGGCCCATGGATCGCTGGCGCCTGCACCGATCAAACCGAAGGCAACGAGATTATAGGCTATCAACGGCAACACGGTCAGTGGCAGTAGCAAGACAGAACGCATGAGGACCCTCCAGAAACCCGCCATCGTCAGAATGTGCCGGCGGATGCGCACTTAACTCCTATCGCATGTTTAAGGCAAACTGGAGAGAGAAATCCTCCGGAGGAGAATGGCTGTGCCCGGCCTCTCTCCAGTTCGCATTCAAACCGCGGCGCTCATTGCCGCCGAAATCGTCTGAAAATCGTCCAGACAGATCTGGAACAACCCAAAGCGGAACCGGTAGCCCCAGTTAGGGCCTCCTTGAGTAAAGTGCAGGCGTCCGAGCAGCGGCCTGATCTGTGCCTCGACTGAGGGATACCAGGAAACGTCCCGCCGGTAGGGGCGAAAGCCATTGCCCATATCTGCTTCATATGGCTCCTTGTCGCGAATCCGCCCAATCGCCGTGAAGGCCTGAAACCTGTCTTTGCCACCCATCGTGACAGCTGGCGAATAATAGACGACTTCATCGCCGGGACGGATACGGCTCAGCGGACCCCGCTTGCCGTGGCACACCTGCATGAACCCCTCTGCACGGCCCCGCCGCACATGCTCCGCCGAGGCAACCGCGATCCAGTGACGCGTCATCAAACGTCATCCATAGCGGGCGCGAAGATCCGGATCCGATGGCCGTCCGGATCGGTTGCAACAAAAGACCGGCCGAACTCGAGCGTCTTTGGTGGCATCAGGATTGAAATGCCCCTCCCCGCCAAATTCGCATGAGCGTTATCAACGGCGCCGTAATTATCGAGAGTCACAGCGATTTCACTTGCGCCAGGCTCTACGGCAGAAGCCGGTTCAACAGTGTGTTTCGACCAGAGCCCGAGCATGACGCCCGACTTCAGGGCGAAAAGAGCGAAGGTCGGCGACGCTTCAACAGGTTCCATGCCCAGTAGCCCGGCATAAAAATCCCGGCTTGCCTCGGGCTGATCGACATAAAGAATGATAAAATTCGGATGGTTCATGGTGTCTCTCCTTCATCTGGGACGACACATCACTAACCACCGACCCTGTCAGTTTCTGGCAGTATCAGTCATTCAAGCGGGAAATACCTTCTTTCTCCTGCCATGCTTTCAGCAGGGCGTGACGCCGACGCGGATAACGGACCCCGGTCAGTGTCATCCCGGCAATCCGGTCAGCACGGAAATGCCGGTAGTCCTGCCGCAGTTCGCACCACGCGCCCATGGTGGCCACTGCGCCCCAGAAGAAAAGACCGAGCGGCCGGAGGGTCCGTTGTGAGTCGTCACCCTTGGCATCGGTATAGAGATCGGAAGAGCGTC
>JBNKOQ010000147.1:0-7839 GCA_050294735.1 Roseibium sp.
TTCGCCGGAGACGACGCCCCCCGCGCCGTGTTCCCCTCCATCGTCGGTCGCCCCCGCCACATGGGAGTGATGGTCGGCATGGGACAGAAGGATTCCTACGTCGGAGACGAGGCCCAGTCCAAGCGCGGTATCCTGACCCTTGAAAAAGGCGAGACCGGTACGACCGCTGTCGAAGACGCGGTTTCCGCCTGGCAGGGCGGCTAAGCGGCGGTTTCCCGATACGCTTGAAACTTTATTCCGCACCGGCTTGTTTTTTCCAACGGGCCGGTGCATTTTCTCCAGCGGTCCGAGGGGTGTTCCTGAACAGGAACTGAGATGGCGAAAGCCGAACCCTTAGAACCTGATCCGGGTCATGCCGGCGAAGGGACGGAAGCCTTTAGCCTTATCCCGGGTCTCCAAAGTCGATTTCGGTTTATCCGAAGACGGGAGATCCTTTGTGTCGAAGTCAATACTGCGCGTGCCCAGGCGTACCCTGCCTCGAAAGCAGACCAATCGGCTTTTCACCTGCCCGAATAGACGGGAGCGGAGAAGCTGATGGCACGAACCGTATTTTTGCCTTTGCGTATTGTGGCCGGGCTCGGACTGTTTGTCCTGCTTTGGGCTGCGCCGGTGCATCTGCTTCAGATACCTCCCTATATGCTGCCCGGACCTTTGCGTGTTGCGGTTGCCTTCAAGGACCGCTGGGACTTCCTGCTCGAACACGCGGCAATCACAGCCTATGAGACGCTGATCGGTTTCTTTTTCGGAGTTCTCGCCGGAGCGGTGTTGGCCGTCCTGATGTGGCTGTCTCCTTTGGCCCGGCGCGCGGTGTTGCCGGTTGTTCTGGTCACACAGGCCTTACCTGTTTTTGCCATCGCTCCCATTCTCGTCCTTTGGCTCGGTTTCGGTTTGACGTCAAAGATCGTCATGGCTGTTCTGGTGATTTTCTTCGCCGTCACCTCTGCCTTCTATGACGGTCTTCGCCGGGCAGATAGTGGACTGGTCGACCTGGCAAAGCTCTACCGGGTGTCCCGGCTGAGGGAACTGATTTTCTTTCGCATCCCCGCCGGACTGCCCGCACTTGCCTCTGGCATCCGGATCGCCGCTGTCTTCGCCCCGATTGGAGCGATCGTCGGGGAGTGGGTCGGAGCGAAGGGCGGCCTTGCTTTCATCATGCTGCAGAGCAACGCGCGGATGCAGACGGATGTCATGTTCGCGGCCCTGATCCTGCTGGCGGTCATGGTGCTGATCTTGCGCTTTTCCGTCGATGCGCTGACGCGCGGTTTGGTTCACTGGCAGATCGAGGATTGAACTGCCATCATTTGGAGGGAACTCATGAAAAGACGTATTTATCCGCTGCTTGCGGTGATGCTTCTGGCGGTCACGCCAGCCCGGGCGGCCGATAAGCTCACAGTCTTGCTCGACTGGTTCACCAACCCCGATCATGCGCCGGTCATCACGGCGATGACAAAGGGCTTCTTCGAGGCGGAGGGGCTGGACGTTGAGCTGATCGAGCCTGCGGATCCTGCCATGCCGCCAAAGCTGGTCGCAGCGGGGCAGGCCGATATTGCGATTTCCTATCAGCCGACGCTGCATGCGCAGATTGAAGAAGGGCTGCCCTTGACGCGGATCGGGACGCTGGTTGCGACACCGCTTAATTCCGTCATTGTCCTGGAAGACGGACCGGTGAAAAACCTGGCGGATCTGAAGGGCAAGAAGGTCGGTTTTTCGGTCTCCGGCTTTGAAGATGCCATGCTCGGACAGATGCTGAAATCGGTTGGCCTCGGGTTTGACGATGTCGAGCTGATCAACGTCAACTTTGCCCTCTCTCCGGCGTTGATGTCCGGTCAGGTCGATGCGGTGATTGGCGGCTACCGCAATTTCGAGCTGACGCAGATTGAAATCGAAGGCAAGACAGGAAAGGCTTTCTTCCCTGAAGAGCACGGCGTTCCGGCCTATGACGAGCTGATCTACGTGGCACATAAGGACAAGGCTAATGACCCGCGGTACGTCAGGTTCATGGCGGCCATCGAGGCGGCCACGATCTATCTGACCAACCATCCGGATGAGGCATGGGATGCTTTTGTCGAAGCCTATCCCAATCTGGATGACGAATTGAACCGCAGGGCCTGGACCGATACCTTGCCGCGGTTTTCGAAAACCCCCGCGGCGCTGGACAGCGGGCGGTATCAGCGGTTCGCGGAATTTCTGGCCGGGGCCGGGTTGATCGAAAAGGTTGTTCCCGTCAGCAGCTATGCGGTTGAAATTCGCTAATCTGTCTTACCGGAAGTCTTCCGGTCAGAGTAATCCAAGACAAAGAAAAACCGGGCGATTGGCCCGGTTTTTTTGATGCTCTGCCAGCTGGCCTGTTCTCAGGCGCTTGGGCGGTCGTATTCGCGGGAATTGTTGCGAACGGCCTTTTGCACCTTTTCGAAGGCGCGCACTTCGATCTGCCGGACGCGCTCACGACTGACACCGAACTCTCCGGAGAGGTCCTCCAGGGTGATCGGGTCTTCCGACAGCCGGCGGGCTTCGAAGATCCTGCGTTCACGGTCGTTCAGAATGTCCATGGCATCGGTCAGGAGTTTGCGGCGCACGTCCAGCTCCTCCTGGTTGGCCAGCATGGTTTCCTGGCTTTCAGAGTCGTCGACCAGCCAGTCCTGCCATTCACCCGCATCGGCTTCTGCCCGTACAGGAGCGTTGAGGCTTGCGTCTCCGCCAAGCCGCCGGTTCATGGAGATGACTTCTTCCTCGCTGACACCCAAGGTGGTGGCGATCTGGTTCACCTGATCAGGCTTCAGATCTCCCTCGTCGAGAGCCTGAATCTTGCCTTTCAGACGGCGCAGATTGAAGAACAAGCGTTTCTGATTGGCTGTCGTGCCCATTTTGACCAGAGACCACGAGCGCAGGATGTATTCCTGAATAGCGGCCTTGATCCACCACATGGCGTAGGTTGCCAGACGGAAGCCCTTATCCGGCTCGAAACGCTTCACAGCCTGCATCAGGCCGACGTTTCCTTCCGAGACGACTTCCCCAATGGGCAGTCCGTAGCCGCGGTAGCCCATGGCGATCTTCGCCACCAGTCGCAGGTGCGAATTCACCAGACGTTCGGCAGCCTCAGGGTCTTCATGCTCCTTATACCGCTTGGCGAGCATGAACTCTTCCTGCGGCTGCAGCATGGGAAACTTGCGGATTTCATCCAGGTAGCGGCTCAGGCCACCTTCCCCGGCAGTTAAAGTCGGTACATTTCGGGCCATTGAATGCGCCCCCTTTCTCCCGATTTAGCGCTCCCTTTTCTCAAAACACATCCCGCCGGTCCCCCCGCGCGGACATGCTCAAAACTCAAGGCAAGCACATCTATTTGACGGCCGTGTTCCGGCCCGTCAGCTTCCTAGATATAGGTAGGAATACGCCGTTTGCATGGCTTTCAGATAGAAAGCTAATCTAAAATTTTCGTAATGCTTGGAAAAGTTCATTGAAATCAGCCGGATAAGGGCTTTCAAAACGAAGCGTTTCTCCGCTGACAGGGTGGGAAAATGCCAGAAGTCCGGCGTGCAGGGCCTGCCGCGGGAAGCCAGCGATCACGCTCTTCAGCGGTTCCTCGAGGCTATTGGCTTTCGTTTTGAAGCCGGCGCCATAGTCCTGATCGCCGATCAGGGGATGGTTGATATGGGCCATGTGGACGCGGATCTGGTGGGTGCGCCCGGTTTCCAGACGGCATTCCATCAGGGAGGCGAGGGCGGGCTGGTCTTCCGGTCCGAAGCGTTCCTTGACCTGCCAATGGGTGACGGCGTGCCGTCCGCTGGTTTTGACGACGGCTATCTTTTGCCGGTTTGTATTGGACCGCGCGAGATTGGCGTCGATGGTCCCCTTGAGGCTTGACGGTGCCCCCCAAACAAGGGCGGAGTAGGCCCGTTCCAGAGGTCCGGTCTTGCCATGGTCGGCAAACTGGGCGGAAAGGCCCTGATGGGTCACATCGGTCTTTGCGACGACCAGCAGCCCGCTGGTGTCCTTGTCGATACGATGCACGATACCGGGGCGCTTGACGCCGCCGATGCCTGACAGCGTATCGCCGCAATGGTGGATCAGCGCATTCACAAGAGTGCCGGTCCAGTTCCCGGCGCCGGGATGAACGACCAGCCCGGCAGGTTTGTCGATGACAATCAGATGTTCGTCTTCGAACACTATGGACAGCGGTATATCTTCGCCGATGGGGTCCGGGTCCTCGGCTTCGGGAACCGTCAGGGCCAGATCCTGGCCTTCGTTGACCCGGTGTTTCGGCTCCATTACCTTGTTGCCGTCCACGGTGACTTCGCCGGCACGGATGAGTGCTTGCACACGGTTTCGGCTCAAGGTATCCAGCTGTCCAGCCAACACGGCATCCAGGCGCTTGCCGGTGTCTTCGGCATCAACCCGATAGGTGAAGTCTGCGTCCAAGGTGACCGGATCTTCCGGAGTAATATCTTTCATGAAACAACCTGAGCTCAACAGCAATGGGGACAAGGTGGCTGACGATCAACCACTTGATCCGGCGACCCTGCAGGTACAAGCGAAGTTGAAACGCCTGCTGGCCGGATCGTCCCTTGTCATGCTTGCGGGATTTGTTGCTGTCTTCGCAGCTATTTTCTACAAGATCAACTCTTCTGATGGCAGCGGCGGTGATACCATCCCCTCGACAATCGCGATTGGGCCCGATGCCGTTGTGCAGAGCGTGAATTTGATCGATGGCCGTCTGATCGTTCTGGTGCGCGAGGGCACGGCAACGGCTCTTTTGCACTTTGATCCATCAAGCGGCCGGCAGCTTGGGCGAACGGATTTCGTTGCCCGTTAACCGGTTGTCCGGTGCAAGTTATGAACAGGGCAAAACTGTAAAATGACAAAAGGGGGTTGCGCCGATCCTGCAGGGGTTTTATAGCGCAGTCCTCGGCTGGAGAGTAGAGCTCTCAAGTTACCGCTGCGCCCATCGTCTAGCGGTCTAGGACGCCGCCCTTTCACGGCGGAAACACGGGTTCGAGTCCCGTTGGGCGTACCACTTCCCTAAAATTTTGCGACTGAACAGCTCACCCCTCTTGGGGCCTGGACGTGTGACTGCCGCCGCGCAGGGCCATGCGCATGCGCTTTTCGCTTTCGAGAATGGCGTAAAGTACGATCCCCAGCGCGAAAATCAGGGCGATGTCCTGCCCATTGAGGGCTTCCGTACCGAAAATCTGCTGCAGAGCCGGCAGATAGGTGATTGCTGCTTGTCCGGCCACAACAATGCCAATGGCCAGCCAGACAGGCCGTGTCCCGGATATTTCGCGCCAGGACAGGCTTGAGGAACGCATGGTGCGGACGAAAAGCAGCTGGAAGATTTCCAGAACCACCAAGGTGTTAACAGCCACAGTCCGGGCGTATTCGACCGAATGGCCCTGGCTGGTCGTGTAGACAAACATGCTGAAGACAGCAGCCATGAAAAGAACCGAGACCAGAACGATATGCCAGGCGAGCTCGATGGTCAGAATCGGGTGGCTCCGTTCCCGGGGCGGGCGCTCCATGGTGGCGCCCTCGCTTGGCTCATAGGCCAGGGCAATACCGAGCGTTGAGGCGGTTATCAGGTTGATCCAGAGGATCTGGACAGCGGTGACCGGCATGGTAAGGCCCAGAAGCAAGGCGGCCACGACGGTCAATGCCTCTCCGGTGCTGGTCGGCAACGTCCAGCCGATCACCTTGACGATATTGTCGTAGACCGTCCGGCCTTCCCGCACAGCATCTGCGATGGAACGGAAATTGTCATCGGCGAGAACCACATCCGCGGCCTCCCGCGCTGCTTCGCTGCCCTTGCGGCCCATGGCGATGCCGGCGTCGGCGCGCTTCAGGGCAGGGGCGTCATTGACCCCGTCTCCGGTCATTGCCACTGTCAGATCGTGGGCCTGAAGGGCTTCGACCAGGCGCAGTTTATGTTCCGGACTGGTTCGGGCAAAAATATCCGTATCCAGCACGGCGGTGCGCAGATCGGCATCGGTCATGAGGTCAATATCCGCACCGGTGAGGATCGCGTCAGGTTGAACCAGCCCGATAATGCGGCCTATCGACGAGGCCGTGCCTGCATGGTCGCCCGTAATCATCTTCACCCGGATCCCTGCCGAGAGGCAGTCGGCAACAGCCTCCACGGCTTCCGGACGCGGCGGATCCATCAACCCGACCAATCCGAGCAGAACGAGCCCGTCTTCCAGGTCTGCGGGGATCAATTCTGTTTTTGTGCCCGTTACGGGTTTTTCAGCCAGGGCGAGGACCCTTTGACCTTCTTTGGCAAGAGCGTCGGCCCGCGTGTGCCACGCTTGTTCGTCGAGAGGCTTTACGGCGCCATTGCCGTCCAGCTCATGGCTGCACATTGCGAGCAGCCGTTCAGGAGCACCCTTGACCGCGATCAGTGCCGGTTCCCCCGCTTGCGGAGGCCTGCTCAGGGTTGCCATGTATCTGTGCCTGGCATCGAACGGTAAAACGGCAAGCCGCTGCCAGTCCGTCAGCGGTTGGTCTCCGGATGTTATTTTCCGGGACATGGCGAGCAGGGCACCCTCCATGGGGTCGCCCTCCACCGTCCAGTCGTCATTTTTCAGGACGAGGGTGGAATCGTTGCATAGAAAGGCGCTGCGGGCGATTTTCCGCAACAGCGGATCAACAGTCTCCGCAGCGGCCGGAGCTGTCTCACCGGCTCTGCAAATGCCGCCGGTCGGGTCGTAGCCTTCTCCGGTGAATGTGTAGCTGCATTGTGCCAGAGCAAGATGGGATACCGTCATCTCGTTATAGGTGAGCGTTCCGGTTTTATCCGTGCAGATCACCGACACGCTGCCAAGGGTCTCGATGGCCGGAAGGCGCCGGATGATGGCATTCCGGCGCGCCATGGCCTGGACGCCGATGGCCAATGTGATGGTCAAAACCGCGGGCAAACCTTCCGGAATGGCGGCAACCGAAAGCCCGACGATAGACATGAAGAGAAATTGCGGATCCTGCTGCTGTACTCCCAGGCCGTAGGCAAACAGCAGGGCGGCGACGAGCAGGATCAGAAAGGTCAGCCAGCGGGCAAAGATATTCATTTGCAGAATCAGAGGCGTCTGCAGCTCTTCCACCTTCTCGAGCAGCCCGCTGATGCGCCCTATCTCGCTTTGACCTCCGGTGGCGACGGTAACCCCCATGCCCTGGCCTCTGGTCACCATGGTGCCACTGAAGGCCATGGAGGAGCGTTCGGCAATCGGCAGCTCGCCGGGCACCTGGTCAGGCATTTTTTCAACGGGGACGGACTCACCGGTCAGAAGCGCTTCCTGAATAAACAGGCCATTGGTCTCGAAGAGCCTTAGGTCTGCCGGAACACGCTCTCCGGCCTCAAGCAGGATGATATCGCCCGCAACGACGTCTTTGCCGTCAATCGAGGTTCTCCGGCCTTCGCGCAAAACCGTCGCGCGTGGCGCAAGGATCTGCCGGATCGATGCCATGGCGGTTTCGGCACGGCCTTCCTGGATCACGCCTATGAAGGCGTTGGCCAGAACCACGGCCAGAATGACCAGCCCGTCTGCGAGATGCCCGAGGGTCAGGGTAATCGCGGCCGAGGCCAGCAGGACGTAAATCAGGACGTTGTGAAACTGAAGTGCGAGACGGAGAAGGAAGCTCTTGCCGGCTGGCGCGGGGAGGCTGTTCGGACCGTCTCGGTTGAGGCGGTCTTGCGCGTCGGACCGGGACAGGCCGGATGTGCCGGTCCTGAAATGCGCCATGACCTCCGTTGCTGAAAGTGAGTGCCAGGGAGAGCCATTGGACATGCGGTGTGGTCCTAGGGGTTCGTTCAGTCGTCGGGGATGCGGCCCGTCTCGATGAGAAGAGCTTCTTCTT
>JBNKOQ010000148.1:0-7798 GCA_050294735.1 Roseibium sp.
TCAGCCAGCGGTCCAGAGCCTCGTAAAGATCCTTGCCGGCTGGAGACGAGGCCACAGCGGCGCCCATCAGAATGAACATCGGGATCGAGACCAGGCCAAACGAAGCCAGCCCGCCGAAAAAGCTCTCGCCGAGAACGGACAGGCTGCTGCTGCCATCGACAATCAACAGGGCGACGATGGACACAAAGCCAAGGGCGAAGGCGATCGGCGTGCCGATCCCCAGAAGAGCAAGCAGCGCGAGAAGGACGAGAAAACCGGAAAACAGCGGGCTCATTTGGCGTCCCCTACCCAGATTTTGGCAAGTTCAGCCACATATTGCAGGGTCATCAGGCCGATCCCGAGCGGAAGAGGCAAAAGCGGGATCCACAATGGCAATGCCCAGACCGTGTCCGTGGTCCAGCCGTAGGACCAGGCCTCTTCGAAGTAGATCCATCCGGACCATGCCAAAAGGGCACAGAAAACAAGACCGACAAGACCCGCAACAGACCGAACGATCTTTTGCATCGGGCCGTAGAGGTGCATGTACAGAAGGTCGACGTTCACATGCCCCTTTTCCATCAGGACGTATGGGCAGGCCAGAAAGGTCATCGCCACCAGCGCGTAGATGACATACTCGGTCTGCCAGACGGTCGATGCATTGAGGAAATAACGGATGACCACCATCTGGGTCACCACGATGACGGCCGATGCCAGAAGAAACAGGGCGATCACCGCGCCGGCGCGGGAAAGGGCCGAAACCCAACGAATATAGGCTGTCATACAGAGGGTCCGCTGTCAGGCTTCTTCCGGACCTCCGCAGCGCGGCCAGTCCGTGAAACATTCTATTCTTTGGCAGAGCCATCCGCTCCCGGCGTGTGTCGCCGGAAGCGGATGGACTTCACAACTTCACATGCGCTTATTCGACAGCAAGAGCCTTGTCGATCAACGCCTGCCCCCCCTCGACCTTGTCTGCAAAGGTCTTGTAGGACGTCTCCTTGGCGATATCGAGCCAGGCCTTATAGTCATCTGCTGACATCTCAACCACTTCGACACCGGCGTCCGAATAGGCTTTCACCAGTTTGTCATCCAGGCCCTTTGCCTCACCGACGAAATACTCTTCGGCGACTTTTCCTGCCGCCAGCAACGCATCCTGCTGTTCCTTGTTGAGCTTGTCCCAGCTGCGCTTGGACATGAGGATTGGCTCATACATGAACCACAGCGCATTGGCGCCCGGTTTGGTCAGGCAGGTCACCTGCTCGTAAATCCGGTAGGACACAAAAGATCCGGACGACGTGTTCGCGGCGTCGAGAACACCGGTCTGCAGACCTGTGTAGATTTCCGAGGATGGCATGGAGGCGATGGAGGCCCCTGCCCCAACAAGCATTTGCTCGAAGGCCGGACCCGCCGCGCGTGTCACCTGCCCTTTCATGCTTTCCGGACCCGTGATGCACTGCTTTTTCGAAGCAAATGCCCCTGCCAGCCATGCGTCAGCGAGCACCACAACGCCCGCATCATTGATAACCTGCTTTATGTCATCCATGAACGGCGAGCTATTCAGGCGCAGCGCGCGGTCATGATTGCGGACCAGACCGGGCATCAGTGTTGCGGAGAATTCCGGGTGGCGGCCGGACGCATAGTCCAGCGGGAATGCGGAAATATCCAGCACGCCCTTGACCATGGCGCCCCACTGCTCTTTCGGCTTGAACAGGGATTTGCCGGGATAGACCTGGATCTTCAGATCGACGTTGGCCTTTTCGACTTCACGGGCGAGAATCTGGACCATCTCGTCGCGGACATCGCCTTTGCCGCCCGGCCACTGGTGCGAAGCCTTCAAAGTGGTTTCAGCATGAGCTGCCGGCAAGGCAGCAGCCACGGCGACGCCTAAGGCAACCGCAGTTTTCAAAAAATATTGCATGTTTTCCTCCCAAGGGCGCAGGCATCGGATTCCCGGTCTTCCACCCGCGCACGTTTGGCGTATTGTTCGCCTGAACGCAGGCAATCACAGGCACAGCATGCGAGTCAACGATTTTTGTATACAAGATTGGATGACTTGCATATTTTATAAGAATGACTGAATCAAAAACAAAAACCAGACGGGCTCAAGCCCTGCGTGAAGCACTGGAAAACGACATCGTCACAGGCCTTTATCCCGCAGGGACGCGCCTGGACGAGGTAACCTTGGCATCCAGGTTCGATGTGTCGCGAACGCCAATTCGGGAAGCTCTGATTGAGCTGTCGGTCGCTGGCCTGGTCGAAATCCGCCCCCGCCGCGGAACCTTTGTCAAGGATATCAGCATTGCCCGGCTGATCGAAATGTTCGAAGTCATGGCCGACCTGGAGGCCATGTGCGCACGTCTGGCGGCACGGCGGATCACGTCAGACGAGCTGGTCACACTCAAGGCCGCTCATCAGGACTGCATCAAAGCACAGAAAGAAGGCGATCCAGATGCCTACTTCCGGGCCAACCAGACTTTTCACGATGCGATCTACGCTGCCAGCCACAACAGTTTCCTGATCGAACAGGCGACGAATTTGCAAAACCGGCTGCGTGTTTACCGGCGCCTGCAGCTGCGCGTGCCGAACCGGGTCTCACGCTCACTGGCCGAGCATGACCAAATTGTCGAGGCCATCGCACAAGGCGATGCATTGGCGGCAGCCGAAAATCTTCGTCAGCATATTCTGATCCAGGGAGAACGGTTCAATGACTTTGTCGCGTCCGTTTCCACCCACCAGCGGGAAACCGGACAAAAACTGCGGTCTGTCAATGCTGCGGAATAATTGATCTGGAAGACCCCATTCTCCCCTTGCGCCGTTTCCTGTCATAGGGCACCGTTGGCATGACGTTAACGTAAGAGCCTGGAATTTCCGATGCGAACGCAAACGCTGGCAGAGAAAGTAGCTGACGGAACAATTCATGTCATAGGCATCGGCCTTGGCATTACAGCCGTGATTATCCTTGCCGCAATTCTCTGGAACAGTCCGGACCTTGGCCGTCAGGTCTCGGTGCTCATTTATGCCGGCTGCCTGATGGCAATGCTGATTTGCTCGGCGCTCTACAATATCTTCGCAAAAGACAACAAGACGGGGATACTGCGCCGTTTGGATCACGCCGCCATTTTCCTTCTCATCGCCGGAACCTACACGCCTCTGGCGGCCATGGTGATCGGCGGCTGGACTGGCGGCATCCTTCTCGCCGTCATATGGACAGGCGCGCTGGCCGGTGCCATTCTCAAGCTCACCCACTTGCGGGGCATGGAGAAAATCACCGTTCCTCTGTGCCTGGCTCTCGGATGGATCGTCGTTTTCGCCTTCAAGCCGCTGATGGATAGCGCTTCGGGCTTCGGCTTCACGATGGTTATCGCGGGCGGTGCGCTCTACACTGCGGGAACCGCCTTCTACGCCTGGAAACGCCTGCCGTTCCAAAATGCCATTTGGCACGGCTTCGTGCTTGCTGCCGCCGCCTGCCATTTCTCCGCGGTTCTCAATGACGTGGCGCTGGGACCGGTTACCGGCAGCTGATCCGCAATTTCAGCAACACGGCAATTGATGCGGCTTTCCGATACACAAAGCGAAACAAAACTCCGGGCGCCCTGGGGCGCCCGGTTCAACATCTGATACTTGAGAGCGCGCCACAGGCCTCAGCCTTTAGCCTCGCCCTTTTTCAGAACGATCACCTTGGTTCGCAGCGGCACTCTGTTGAACAGATCAATCACGTCCTGCTGCCACATGCGAATGCAGCCGGATGAGACATTCTTGCCAATGCTCGACGGTTTATTGGTGCCGTGAATGCGAAACAGCGTATCCTTTGCCCCCTGCCAAAGATCCATGGCGCGGGCTCCGAGCGGGTTCTTCAATCCCGCCGGATAGCCTTTTTCCCAGTATTTCTCGAGCGACGGTTTACGGGCGATCATTTCACGTGGAGGGCGCCAGATCGGATGTTCGCGCTTCACCCGGACCAATGCCTCGCCGGACCAGGCAAAACCAGCCCGGCCGACACCGATGCCATAGCGCAACGCCTTGTTGCCGCCGAGTGTCCAATAAAGAAAGTTATTGTAGGGATCGACGATGATCGTTCCCGGCCGTTCGCGGCTGTCGTAGTCGACAACCTGGCGCCAGTATATGCGGTCGAACGATTTGTAGTTGATTGCCGGCCAGGTGTACTCACCATCTTCAAGAGCGGCATACGCCTGAGCATAATCAAATGTTTCGTCCGGCAATTCCGCCTGGTCCGGCAGGCCAGGAACACCCACCGTATTGCATCCGGCCAGCGGCACGCCCAAGGCACAGAGCCCTCCGGCCAGGAACAACCGGCGCGACATTCCTTCGGACGGGTTCCCGGAACCTGCGGCTCCACCCGTGAGATACTGCACACTTGACGTGGTCGGCATGGAAACTCCGATAACTTCAGATCAGATTTATACTGTTCCTGTCATGGGCCAAAGAGCCACGCCTTGGCAAGGCACTTTCACCGGACAGTCATGCACAGCACCTCGAATTTTTACCCAGTGCCTCTTTCCAGCAACAAAAAAAAAGCCCACTCTGGCGAACCTCCCCAGCCCGCCCGGGCAATTCCAAGATGAGATTTTCATGCCGACTAAGCATTCCCCCGTTCTTGTTTTCGACGGTCACAATGACACCCTGCTAAAGCGGGTGACGACAAGAGGAACAGAGAAGGAAACGGATTTTTTCCAACGCTCCGACAAGGGGCACATTGATTTTCCGCGCGCCTGTGAAGGCGGGCTTGCTGGCGGCCTCTTCGCCATGTTCGTCCCCTCAAACGTCCATCAGGACTTCTCCAAACCGTATAATCCGAATGACCCGCAGAACTACGCCGAACTGGATCAAGGCGATGCGCTGGCTTTCACCATGAAGATGGCGGCGGAAGCCTTCAGGCTCGAACGAGCGTCTTCCGGCAAGGTCCGCATCTGCCGGAGCGTTGCCGAAATACGTGAGTGTATGGCGAAGGGCGTTTTTGCCATGTCCCTTCATATCGAGGGTGCGGAAGCGATAGACCCCGACCTCGATGCACTGGAGGTTTTGTATGGGGCAGGCCTGCGGTCAATTGGCCCGGTCTGGAGCCGCAAGAATATCTTTGCCGACGGTGTTCCGATGGCCTTTCCCTCTTCGCCAGATACGGGCCCAGGCTTGACCGATGCCGGTAAAGCCCTGGTGAAAGCCTGTAATGAGCTCGGGGTTCTCGTTGATCTCTCACATCTCAATGAAAAAGGCTTCTGGGATGTAGCCGCGGCAAGCGACGCCCCGCTTGTCGCAAGCCATTCCAACGCGCACGCCCTTTGCCAGAACGCCCGGAACCTGACAGACAAACAGCTTGCTGCCATCCGTGAGACAAACGGGCTGGTCGGATTGAATTTCCATGTCGCGTTCCTGCGCGAAGACAGTGGGCACAGCCGCGACACGCCCTTGGAGACAATGGTGCGCCATGTGGCCTATCTGATTGACCATTTGGGTGAAAACAATGTGGCTCTCGGTTCAGACTTCGACGGCTGTATGACACCGGCGGCGATACCCGATGCAGCGGCCCTCCCCGCCCTGATCGATGCTTTCCGCACCGCCGGGTTTGGAGAAGAGCTGATTTCAAAAATCGCCCATGAGAACTGGCTGTCGGTGCTGGAACGCACGCAAAAGTGACCCCAAACGGCGACCGCTCGCGCGATTGTGATGGTAAATGATATTTGTTTCGGAAAGTTTCGGAAACGACCGGCTCCGAACTTGGTAAACTGAAGGTCGCTTTAAAGTATTTGTTGTGGCGTTTTCTCGTCACTTTACGTTGCTGCATCTCTTGACCAGTGGCGAAAGAGCGAGGAAAATCGCGGATAACAGGAACGAGGGCACTTTTGGGGCTGAAACAAAACGAGGCGACGAAGATCAGTCGAAACCCGGTCAAATCTGTAGTCTTTTTCGCTACTGATGGGTTTTAATTCTTTTTCGATCAATAGAACTCAAAAAACAGCTCAAAAAGCTCTGAACAAAGAGGACAGGCACGACCCCATCGACATAAATGCTTCAAAACCGCCGGGCAGATTTGCCGAAACGGGGGTTTCGGCAAATACCAGATATCAGACCTGTGTCTTGCGGTCGGGAGGAGGATGGTATTTGCCAGTCAGGATGGGCCGTGCCAATGCTGGGGGCAGCTGGGCATATGACACTTGCCGAAGTGGGGGGGGACCCGCTGGCGTCGCCGAAAGGTGCACGCAAATCCTGGACGATCTACCAGGCTCTCAAGCGACAGATTATACTTGGCGATCTGACACCTGACAGTCCTATCACCGAACAGGCCCTTGCGGCTGAGTTTGGAAGTTCGCAGGGAACTGTGCGCGAGGCGCTCTTATCGTTGCAGGAAGATGGCCTTGTAGACCGGCGCGGTTACCAGGGCACATACGTCACACGGACAACTGACGAGGAGGCCATTGTTCTCGTCCGGCTCCGGCTCAGTCTTGAATGCGCCGGCATGGAACGGGCAATCGCTCGGCTCGCACCGGAAAGCGAACAGCACCTGCGCCAGCTGGCCAGCCGCTATATGGAGTTGCGGGCGAACCGCGATGTCTTCGCCTGCGCGGAACTGGACCGGGCGTTTCATACGAGGATCTTCGAGCTTGCGGATATGCCCATGCTGGAGCCTATCCTGAGCCGGACTCTCCTGCAGCTGCATCGCTACACGCTGTCCCGTCACCACGGCAACATCTTCTGGAAAGACCTCGCGGAAGACCCGCATATGGCCATCGTCGACGTTATGAAAACGGGAAGTGTGGAAGAGGCCAAGTTGCATATTGGCCGGCATATCGCCTGCATCCTGGCCACTCTAGCACCAGAGGTTCACGATATGGTCTTCAGGCCCTTACAGCACAAAGCCAGCGCCGAGGGCTGAGACAAGGCCAGGCGGCGTCCGCCGTCAGACAGCCTGCCGATGCCGCTGTGTCAGAAGGGCCGCACCAATGAGTTCCTTCGTGTAGGGCGTTTGAGGCGCCTCGAATATCTCTTCCGTTTGGCCCGCTTCAACCACTTTTCCCCGCTGCATCACCATCACCGTGTCGGCAATGGCCCGAACGACCGCAAGGTCATGACTGATGAAAAGATAGGTCAGGCCGTGCGCTTCCTGCAGGTCGCGCAAGAGATCGATGATCTGCTTCTGGATTGTCCGGTCCAGGGCCGACGTCGGTTCGTCCAGAACCACAAAGTCCGGCTTCAGCACCATGGTTCTGGCAATTGCAATACGCTGGCGTTGTCCGCCCGAGAATTCATGCGGATAGCGGTTGCGCAGCACCGGGTCGAGTGACACCTCCTCCAGCGCCTGGCAGGTTCTCTGCTCCCGGTCTTTCGCCGACAACAATGGCTCATGGACCAGCAGCCCTTCGGAGATAATCTGACCGACGGTCAGGCGCGGGCTCAGGGAGCCGAAGGGATCCTGAAACACCAGTTGCATATGCCGGCGCAGACCGCGCATCGCGGCACGGCTGCGGCCCGAGATCACATCGCCCCGAAAGACCACCCGGCCAGTGGACGGCAGGAGGTTGAGAATGGCCCTGCCCAGGGTCGACTTGCCGGAACCGCTTTCCCCGACGATGCCGAGAGTCTGGCCCTTGCGCAGGGAGAACGAGACATCGTCCACCGCCTTCAGCACATGAGCCGGCACAAGGAAGCCCCCCTCCAGAACGAATTGCACCTCGACCTTCTGCGCTTCCAGCAGGATTGCCTGCGACGGGTCGACCGGAGGTTTGGAACCGGTTGGCTCCGCGTCGAGCAACATGCGGGTATAAGGATGCTCCGGCGTTTCGAAAATCGGGGCGGTCCCGCCAGTTTC
>JBNKOQ010000149.1:0-7797 GCA_050294735.1 Roseibium sp.
GACCGAAACACCAGCAACCCCACCCCAGTCCAACCAGCCGGAAGAGCGGATTCAGCTGGCAGCCGCCTACCGGCTGATCGCCCATTACCAGATGGATGACAGCATCTTCACGCACATTTCGGCAAAAGCTCCCGCGGATGAAGGTGACAATGCATTTCTCATTAATCCGTATGGCCTGCGTTTCGACGAGGTTTCAGCCAGCAGCCTCGCAACCGTAGACGTCGACGGCAATATTCTGCGGGACAGCTATGGCGCCGGGATCAACCAGGCTGGTTTTACCATTCACAGCGCGGTGCATGCCGCCCGGCCTGAAATCCACTGCGTTCTTCATACCCATACGGTCGCCGGCGTTGCCATATCATCCATGGAAGAGGGTATTTTGCCGCTCAACCAATGGTCTCTGCAATTTCACAACCGCATAGCCTTCCACGACTACGAAGGCATCGCCCTCGATCTCGGCGAACGGGAGCGGCTGGTCAACGACCTCGGCGACCGGAAAGTCATGATTCTGCGAAACCACGGTTTGCTCACCTGCGGACGGACGGTCGGTGAGGCTTTTGGCCTGATGTTCAACATGGAGCGCACCTGCCGTGCTCAATTGGCAATCATGTCCTCCGGTGGGCAACCGCGGAAAATCGATGCCTCACTCGCCGAGAAAACCGCCACCCAGTACGAAAACTGGGACCGCCAGCATTCCGGCAACAAATCCGATCCTCAATGGGACGCTTTCCAGCGCCTTGCCATCAAACATTACCCTGACCTGGTCAGCTAATACCTGGAGTTCACACCCAATCACCAACTACTCAGCACAGGCGTGAAAAGAGACAAAGTCCAGCACGCCGAAAACCGAGGGGAATTTTAAATGCTGAAAAAACTATCCACTATGGCCGCGACTCTGATCGTTGCCGCCAGCACGGCCTATGCCGAGCCGGTGTCCGGCGGACGGGCGAACGCTGTCATTCAGCCGGAACCGCCAAGCCTCATGCTTGGCCTTGTTCAAAACGGCCCGACCCAGATGGTCGCAGGCAACATCTACGAAAGCTTGCTCCGCTATGGACCGGATCTGGAGCCTTTGCCCCAGCTTGCCAAATCCTGGGAGATCTCGGAAGACGGCCTGACCTACACGTTCCATCTCTATGACAACGTGAAATGGCACGACGGCGAGCCTTTCTCGGCTGACGACGTTGTCTTCTCCGCTGATGTCTTCCTGCGCGAAACCCATGCCCGTCTCCGTCAGTCCCTGAAGTATGTGGAGTCCATCACGGCCCCTGACGCGAACACCGTCGTCTTCAAGCTGAAAGAACCCTTCGGCCCGTTCATCGGGATCTTCGAAGGCGGCACCATGCCGATCGTTCCGAAGCACATCTACGAAGGCACTGACTACAAGACCAACCCGGCCAACAACACACCAATCGGGACCGGTCCGTTCAAATTCGTCGAGTGGGTAAAAGGCTCTCACATCCTTCTGACGAAGAATGAAGACTACTACATCGATGGCCTCCCCTATCTCGATGAGATCTATTGGCACATCATTCCGGACGCAGCCTCGCGCTCGGTCGCATATGAAACCGGCGTCGTAGACATTCTGCCTGGTGGTTCCATTGAAAACTTCGACGTTCCGCGCCTGACCGCCATGGACAACACCTGCGTCACCGACAAAGGCTGGGAATTCATCGGACCTCTGTCCTGGATGTGGCTCAACAATCGCGAAGGACCGACAGCGGACAAGCGTTTCCGTCAGGCTGTCATGTACGCAATGGACCGCGAATTCGCGAAAGATGCATTGTGGAATGGACTCGGCAAGGTAGCCCAGAGCCCGGTTTCCTCGTCGACCCGCTTTTACACGGACGATGTGAACCACTACGACTATGATCCCGAAAAGGCCCGCGCCCTTCTGGAAGAGATGGGATACGACGGCACTCCGGTTCGCCTGCTTCCCCTGCCTTATGGCGAAACCTGGCAGCGTTGGGCTGAAGCCATCAAGCAGAACCTCGAAGAGGTTGGCATCGAAGTTGAGATGGTTGCCACCGATGTTGCCGGCTGGAACCAGAAGATCAGTGAATGGGATTACGATCTCGCCTTCACTTACCTCTATCAGTACGGCGATCCGGCGCTTGGCGTTGCCCGCACATATGTCTCATCCAACATCGGCAAGGGCTCGCCCTGGAACAATGTCGAGGGCTATGAGAATCCCAAGATCGATGAGCTCTTCGCCAAGGCAGCTGTCGCTGTTTCCAAGGAAGAGCGTCAGAAGCTCTACACCGAGGCACAGCAGATCCTGACCGAAGACGTGCCGGTCGCATGGCTTCTGGAGCTTGGCTTCCCAACGATTTACCGCTGTAACGTCAAAGACCTCGTGACCACTGCCATCGGTGTGAACGACGGCTTCCGCGACGCCTATATCGAGAAATAAATCGCTCACAGCAAAGCCATCTACGCGGGCTGATCGCCCGCGTAGACAGTTTTCTTGGACCCTAAAGCCGGACCAACGGCAGGACGAGGCCCGATGCTCCGCTTCATTGCAATGCGCCTGGTCAAGGCGGCAATCATCCTGATTGCCATCGTGACCCTGAATTTCTTTCTGATCCACGCCGCTCCTGGTGATCCCGCTGCCGTAATGGCTGGCGAAGCCGGGGCCGCAGATGACCTGTTCATTGAGCAGCTGCGGGAGCAGTTTGGTCTCGATAAACCGCTTCTCACGCAACTTGGTCTGTATCTCGGCGGCGTCCTGCAGCTCGATCTGGGCTTTTCCTACCGGCAGCAGATGCCGGTGGCGGACCTCATCTTCGCCCGTCTGCCGGCAACCCTGCTGCTAACGGGGAGCGCCTTTGTTATTTCAATGGTGTTTGGCACATTCGCTGGCGTCCTGGCATCCGCACGCGTCGGCAAGTGGTCGGACACGGTCATCTCGACAGTCGCACTCCTCTTCTATGCCACACCGCTTTACTGGGCCGCATTGATGGCCGTGCTCGTCTTCTCGGTCCAGCTCAACTGGCTGCCCGGCTTTGGTTATGAAACCGTTGGCGGAGGCTACGAAGGCTTTGACCGCGTTCTCGACATAGCCGAGCATCTCATACTCCCTGCGGCTACGCTTGGCCTGTTCTTTATGGCCGTCTACATGCGGATGACCCGTGCCTCCATGCTCGAAGTAAGCACGCTGGATTTCGTCAAAACGGCGCGGGCCAAAGGCCTTAAGTCCAGTCTTATTCTACGGCGCCACATCTTCCGGAATGCTCTTTTGCCGGTGGTCACCCTGGCAGGCCTTCAGGCCGGTCAGCTGGTCGGCGGTGCTGTTCTCACGGAAACGGTTTTCGCCTGGCCCGGCATCGGCCGGCTGATGTTCGAGGCTCTGGCCCAGCGCGATTACAACGTGCTGCTTGGCGTTTTCTTCGTCTCGGCCGCCATGGTGCTCTTGTTCAACTTGATTACCGACATTCTCTACCGGGTCGTCGACCCCAGGATCAGGGCCGCGTGATGACCGACTTCTGGAAACGTTTTAAACGAAACCGCGGTGCGGTCATTGGACTGGCGATCCTGATCGCCGTCGTTCTCATAGCGGCATTCGCGCCAGTCATCTTCCCGCAGTCTCCGTGGAAAATGGTGCAGCGCCCGTTTCTGCCGCCCTTCGCCATGGACAAACTTCCCCTGGGCACTGATGCCCTTGGCCGCAACGTTCTCGCCGGTCTTGCGCATGGCGCTCAGGTCTCACTTCTCGTGGGCCTGATCTCAACGCTTGCCTCGATGCTGATCGGCATACCGATTGGCGCAGTCGCAGGTTACTTTGGCGGCCGGGTAGACGATGCCCTGATGCGCTTCACGGAGTTTTTCCAAACCGTTCCGAATTTTGCCCTGGCAATCGTTATTGTCGCTATCTTTGAGCCGAGCGTTGAATCGATCATTTCGGCAATTGCAATCGTCAGCTGGCCGCCGGTCGCCCGGCTCGTCCGAGGCGAGGTTCTCTCGTTGCGTTCGCGGGAATATGTAGAGGCAGCAATCTTGTCCGGCCAGACCAACGCCACGATCATCTGGCGCCAGATCCTGCCAAATACACTGTCGCCAATCATCGTTCTTGCCTCCCTCATGGTGGCTACCGCAATTTTGCTGGAATCATCGCTCTCCTTCCTGGGGCTCGGCGACCCCAATCTCATGTCCTGGGGGTATATGATCGGTGCGGCACGAACGGTCATCCGCCAGGCGTGGTGGCTTTCCTTCTTCCCCGGCCTCGCGATCGTCTTGACCGTTCTGGCACTGAACCTGATCGGGGAAGGCCTCAACGACGCCCTGAACCCACGCCTGTCTCGAAAGGGTAAGTGATGAAGACTGTTGTGACAGACCCGGTCTTGCGCATCGAACACCTTCAGATCTCCCTGCCTGAAGGAGCTGACCGGCCATACGCCGTCGACGACGTTTCCCTGGAGCTGAATTCCGGCGAAATCCTCTGCATCGTCGGCGAAAGCGGATCCGGGAAATCCATGTCAGCCAATGCAATGATGGGCCTTCTTCCGGATCAGGTGAGAGCGACCGGCGGCCACATTCACTTTGATGGCAAGGATCTTCTGACCCTGTCGGAAGCACAGCTGCTCGATCTGCGCGGGAAGAAGATCGCAATGATCTTCCAGGAACCCATGTCGGCCTTGAATCCGTTGATGCGGATCGAGGATCAGGTCGTAGAGGTATTCGAGGCGCATGGCTTGCTGACACCAGCGGAGCGCAAGGCGCGGGCCCTGGAACTGCTCATTGAGGTTGGCATCCCCGATCCGGAAAAGGCCCTGCGTGCCTACCCGTTTCAGCTATCAGGCGGCCAGCGCCAGCGTGTCATGATTGCCATGGCATTGGCGCTGGAACCGGATGTTCTCATAGCCGACGAGCCGACAACGGCTCTTGATGTCACCACACAAGCTCAAATCCTGGAGCTCATTCAGGACCTGCAGGAACGTCACGGCATGGCGGTGATGTTCATCACCCATGATTTCGGTGTCGTTGCAGAAATCGCGGATCGTGTGGTTGTCATGCAGTTTGGTAAAATCGTCGAACAAGGCAATGCAGAAGACGTTCTGAACACCCCGCAGCATGAGTACACACGGAAGCTGATCGCGGCGATTCCCAAACTCCATGCCGAAGAAGCGGATGAGGCCGCTATCAAAAAGCCGATCCTGGAAGTCATTGGCCTATGCAAGACCTATCGTTCCGGCGGCGGCCTGTTCGGTGGCCCCGAACGGGTGGTCAAGGCCGTCAATATGGTGAACCTGCAGCTCGCCGAAGGCGAAACCCTCGGCATTGTCGGCGAAAGCGGATCTGGCAAGTCCAGTGTGGGGCGATGTCTGGTACGCCTGATGGAGCCCGATAGCGGTTCCGTCTTTCTAGCCGGAGGCGATATGGCCCATCTCAAAGGCGAAAAGCTGCGCGCAGCGCGCAAGTCGATCCAAATGATCTTTCAGGATCCATTTGCATCGCTCAACCCACGTAGCAAGGTCGGACGGATCATCGCGGAAGGCCCAATCGCCCATGGTACGCCAGCCGCACAGGCTTATGCCAAGGCAGCCGAGCTTCTCGAACTCGTCGGCCTCGACAAGTCCGCCATTGATCGCTACCCGCATGAGTTTTCGGGTGGTCAGCGTCAACGGATCGGCATCGCAAGGGCGCTGGCGCTGGAACCGCGGGTTATCATTGCCGACGAAGCGGTATCCGCTCTCGATGTATCCATCCAGGCCCAGGTGCTGGACCTGCTGGCGGAGCTCAAACAGCGTTTGAACCTTGCAATGGTGTTCATCACGCACGATCTCCGGGTGGCAGCCCAGATTTGCGACAGGATCGCCGTCATGCAGCAAGGCCAGGTTGTTGAAACCGGCCCCGCCCATAGCATCTTCAATGCCCCTGCAAGCGCTTACACACAATCCCTGATCGAAGCCATTCCCGGCCGCGAATGGGAACTGGCTTCGGCCTCCTAGATACAACAGGGGGCAAGTCCCCTTTCATTCTCCCGCAATGCTCAGGAATGAACCCTTGGACTCTCAATTCACTCAAACGATTCTTGACGCTGTTGAAGCAGGTTTCGAGGATCAGATCGGCTTTCTCGAGGACCTGATCCGCTTTCCGTCTTTGCGCGGGCAGGAAAAAGACGCGCAGCTTTTTCTCGGTAAGGCACTCGCCGACCGCGGCTATGACGTTGATACGTTTGCTATCGACCTCGCCAAGATCCATGATCATCCAGGCTTCTCTCCGGTCACAGTCGATTATACGGATGCCGTAAATGTCGTTGCGACCCACCTTCCGCGCGAGTCAAAAGGCAAGTCGCTCATCCTCAACGGACACGTCGATGTGGTTCCTGAAGGACCGCATGACATGTGGCAAGTCTCTCCTCCCTTCACGCCGAAACGCAAGGGAGACTGGCTCTATGGCCGTGGAAGCGGCGATATGAAAGCAGGGATCGCCGCAAATATCTTTGCCCTCGACGCTCTGCGCCGGCTCGGTTATCAGCCCGCCGCCAAGGTTCATATTCAAAGCGTTGTTGAGGAAGAATGCACCGGAAACGGTGCTCTTGCCTGTCTCCTTGAAGGCTACACCGCCGATGCGGCGATTATTCCAGAACCCGAAGATGAAAAACTCGTCCGCGCCAATGTCGGCGTTCTGTGGTTCGAGGTCAAAGTCTCAGGCCACCCTGTTCATGTTCGCGAAGCCGGCTCCGGCGCGAACGCCATCGAGGCCAGCTTCCGCGTTATCGAAAGCCTCAAACGCCTGTGCGAAAACTGGAACGGTGAAAAGGCCAATCACCCCTACTTTGAAACAGAAGACCATCCGATCAACTTCAATGTCGGCAAGATAGAAGGTGGAGACTGGGCCTCGACAGTGGCCGCATGGTGCAAGCTGCACTGCCGCATCGCCATCTATCCCGGCGACGATCCCAAAGCCCGTTCCAAACAGATCGAAGAGCACCTGGCTCGTGAGCTTGCCGGCGACAACTACCTTGGAAACCGGCTTCCGGAACTTACCTGGAACGGCTTCTTTGCGCGCGGCTATGTTCTGGAAGAAAACACAGAGGCAGAGAAGGCACTCGCCGATGCCCACAGGCTGGCAACACAGACCGAGTTGACCAGCTTTGTCACCCCATCCTATCTGGATGCCCGTGTTTTCGTGATTTATGCCGAGATGCCTTGCCTGGTATATGGCCCCATATCGGAAAGCATTCACGGCTTCGACGAGCGGGTCAGCCTGACTTCCCTCAAACGGGTCACCGGCGCCGTAGCGCTTTTCATAGCACAATGGTGCGGTCTGGAACCGATCCAGGCCCCTGAGGTGCACTCATGAGCCAGTCTCCCATTGTCGAAGGGGTATACCTAAGCAGCCGGTTTGATCTCAAGGAAATGTACGCGGATTATTTCGCACCTTATGCCGACCGTATCCGGCTCAGGAGCCCTGCTGAAATCGACGATCCCAAGGCGATCCGTTTTGCCCTGACCTGGTTGCCCGCCGATGATGCCTTTGAACCATATCCAAACGTCAAGCTGGCCTGTTCGATTGCTGCCGGCGTAGACAGCATCGTGAACTGCCCCAGTTTGCCTGATGACGTCTTTGTCACCCGTGTCCAGGACGAAAGCCAGGCCGATCTCATGGCCGGCTTCGCCGCCTGGCACGTTATCTGGCACCATCGCAACATGGGGTTCTATCTGGACCGGCAAAAACAAGCGCGTTGGGAACACCAGAACTTTGACGCCATTGTCCCCCCCGCAGACTACACAGTGGGCATTCTGGGGTACGGACTGATGGGCAAGGCAATCGCGGCGGAGATCGGAAGAGCAC
>JBNKOQ010000150.1:0-7778 GCA_050294735.1 Roseibium sp.
GACGGCTTACGGTCCTTGGCATGGGCAAGGCCAACCATACCGATGTACTTGTCGACAATTGCCTTCCGCTCCGCGGCCGGCTTCTTCTTGAAGACACTGTCGACCGCGAGAGCAACATTGCCGCCAACTGTCAGCCAGGGCATCAGGGAATAGGACTGAAAGACCACCCCGCGCTCTGCGCCCGGCCCGTCAATCTCCTTGTTCTTGAAGATGATGCCGCCCGCATCCGGCTCGATCAAGCCGGCCAGCAGAGAGATGAGCGTCGTCTTCCCCGTTCCGGAAAAGCCGACGATGGCGATGAACTCGCCCTCATCGACCTTCAGATTAATGTCCTGCAGCACATCGGTACGGTGAGCGCCTTCGCCATAGGATTTCGAGACATTGGAGATCTCAAGAAAGGCCATGCGTCTCTCCTTACCGGTTCGCCGAGAAGGTGAAGGCGCGCTGCAGGGCAAACATCAGCCGGTCCAGCATGAAGCCGATGATACCGATGGTGAAAACCGCAACCATGATCTTGGCGAGGGACTGGGAGGAACCGTTCTGGAATTCATCCCAGACGAACTTTCCAAGGCCCGGGTTCTGCGCCAGCATTTCCGCGGCGATCAGAACCATCCAGCCCACACCGAGCGACAAGCGCAGGCCGGTGAAGATCAGCGGTAAAGACGATGGAAGAACCAGCTTGGTAACCGTCTTCCAGGTCGGCAGCTGCAGGACGCGGCCAACGTTCATCAGATCCTTATCGACCGAGGCAACGCCCAGCGCGGTGTTGATCAAGGTTGGCCACATGGAGCAGAGCGTCACGGTCACCGCGGAGATCAGCAAGGACTTGGACAGCCACTCATAGGCATCGGCATAGGTGGCCGAAACAATCATCGTGACGATGGGCAGCCAGGCCAGCGGCGACACCGGCTTGAAGATCTGGATCAGCGGATTGATCGCCCCGTTGATAGTGCGCGACAGTCCGGATGCGATGCCAAGCGGCACGGCGATCAGCGTCGCAATGAGGAAACCGAGTCCAACGGTGATCAGCGACGTTCCGATCTGGTCGATGTAGGTCGGCTGGCCGGTATAGGTGCGGTATTTGATCTTGTCTGCCTTGCCGGCTGCCTCGAGTTTGGCGTTGCGGATATCCTGACGCTCATAGAACGCAGCTGCTTTCTCGCGCTCACGAACATGGTCATGCCAAAGATTGACTGTCTGCTCCCAAACCTGGGCCGGTCCCGGAACCGCTCCGAGCGACGTTTGCACCTGAGGCGCCAGCACGCCCCAGAGCACCAGAAAAGCCGCGATTCCGATCAGCGGAATGAACAGAACACGCTTGAGCTCACCAAGCTGCTCTTTCACGCTATCGCCCGCCGCAATCTTCAAAAGCGGTGTCAGCCAGGAGAACCCCAGAGCGTCCAGCCAGCCCGATGCCTTGTTGATCTTCGTGAAGAGGCGCTCCCGGCGTTCTGCTCGGGCCATCTCCGTCCCGGCGGCTGTGTCAGCATTGGCCATTTGAATGGTCCTTGTGTCTGGAAACGTTTGTTGGTTTTTGAGGTCGGGAACGGCGGGGGCGAACACCCTGCCGTTCCGCGATGTCCGGGCTGCGTCAGCCGCCAACCACTTCGTTGCCGTCGACGACCTGCTTGCCTTTCAGGCCAATAGGAAGGCTGTCGATGTAGGCATTGGGGGTGCGGCCGTCGTAGGGAATGCCATCAATGACATCGCCTGCCGGGGTTGGTACGCGGTACCCATCCGTGTCCCAGGGGAAGTCGGCCTCGTCGACATAGCCTTCCTCGACCAGCATTTTTGCGGCTTGCAGATAGATGTCCGGGCGATAGACCGACTTGGCGACCTCATCGTACCAGCTGTCCGGCTTGTACTCAGGGATCTGCCCCCAGCGGCGCATCTGCGTCAGGTACCAGACGGCGTCGGAGTAATAGGGATAGGTTGCAAAGTAGCGGTAGAAGACGTTGAAGTCCGGAACGTCGCGCTTGTCACCCTTTTCATACTCGAACGTGCCCGTCATCGAATTGGCGATGACTTCCGCATCCGCACCGACATATTCAGACCGGGACAGGATCTCCACCGCTTCGGGACGGTTCGCATTGTCATTCTCGTCGAGCCACTTGGCCGCCCGGATCAGCGCCTTTGTCACGGCCAGGGTGGTGTTCGGATACTTCTCCGTGAACTCCTTGGTCATGCCGAAGACTTTTTCCGGGTTGTTCTTCCAGATCTCGTAGTCGGTGATGACCGGAACGCCGATGCCTTTGAAAACGGCCTGCTGGTTCCAGGGTTCGCCCACGCAATAGCCGTAGATCGTGCCCGCCTCGAGCGTGGACGGCATTTGCGGCGGCGGCGTCACGGACAGAAGCGCATCGCCCTGGATCTGGCCGGAAATATCAGTCTTGGAGTAGAAGCCCGGGTTGATATCGCCTGAGGCCAGCCAGTAGCGCAGTTCGTAATTATGGGTGGAGACCGGGAAGACCATGCCCATGTTGAAGGGCTTGCCCTCTTCCTTGAACTTGTCGACCACCGGCTTCAGGGCACTGGCCTTGATCGGGTGAACCGGCTTGCCGTCGGCCTGCATTTCCAGATGAGGCTTCATCATCTCGAAAACTTCGTTCGAAACGGTGATGCCGTTGCCGTTCAGGTCCATGGAGAAAGGCGTCACGATATGCGCCTTGGTACCGAAGCCGATGGTGGCGGCAATCGGCTGCCCCGCCAGCATGTGCGCCCCATCCAGCTCGCCTGTGATCACCCGGTCCAGCAGAACCTTCCAGTTCGCCTGCGGCTCAATGGTAACGAAGAGGCCCTCATCCTCGAAATAGCCAAGCTCATAGGCAACGGCCAGCGGTGCCATGTCCGTGAGCTTGATAAAGCCGAACTTCAACTCGTCCTTTTCCACGTCCAGCATGTCCGCACGAGCCGGGCCGAAAGAAGCGGACAGCCCGGCGGCGAGCAAGGTTCCAAGCGCCGCGCGGCGCCCGATGTTGATTGCGTTTGTTTTCTTCGTCACTTGCTGTTCCCTCATTCTGCAAGTACCCGGGGAGGCGGGCCCAAGACTGGAAGCAAATAAAAAAGCCGCCGACGGATCAGCTCATGCGGGAGGTGCATGCTCTGATCTCATCGGCGGCTTTGCCGTATCGCCCGTCTTCGGGCGTATTCTCTGGAAGGCCTTCGTTGGCTCTGCTGTAATCCTTGCAGGCTTCGTGCCAGTTTCTCTTTATTTTTATTTTAATAATAATATCAAATAGTTACATGAATACCAAGTCTCTTCTCCAAATACGCAACCGCTCGTTTTTCGGGCTCAAAGCTTGGTCAGTTGATTATTTTTTACGCAAACGCAGCAAAAAAAATGCTGCGATGCATGGTCACGTTCAGGAGTGAATATCAAATCCCAGAACATAGGCTTCGACCGCCAGAGGGTCGAAGCTGCGGCCATCGAAGAACCGGGTACTCTGATCACCTGGGCCGTCTTCAAGGGGGGCCAGGCCCAGGGCCCGGCTGTAAAGGCGGTTCGAAAAGACATTCCGGACCGTCTCCAGATGCCTCTCGTCGAACCGGACCTGCCCCCAACGAACCATCTGAGAATAGAGCCACAAGCCATGATTTGGGTTGGGGCAATTGGCATCATGGCCGGAAAAGCGGAAGAAATCCGATGTCAATTCAGGACCTCCCTTCCCCAGCATCAGGCGTCCGGTCAGTGCCGGTAGGCAGGTTTCGGATGGGCAGTCGACGAACTCAGCAGACGAGAGCAATGCCGCCAGTTTCGGCGCATTCTCAGCCGTCCCGCACCATTCGGCAGATTTAACCAAAGCGCGGATCAAACGGTCCAGCAGGTCCGGATTGCGCTCCGCCCAGGTGTCGGCCACCCCCAGCACCTTCTCCGGGCTCGCGGGCCAGATTGCCTCCTTGATGGTTACGATCCGGCCATCTCCGGTCATGACCGACATCGTGTTCCATGGCTCTCCGACGCAATAGCCGTCGATCTGGCCGACCTTCAGCGCATCGGGCATCAGCGTTGGCGGCAAAACCGTGATTTCGACATCCCTGTCCGGATGAATACCAGCTCCCGCCATCCAGTAGCGCAATTCGTAGGCATGGCCCGAAAAGGGATGAACCACACCGAAACGCAGCCGTGGCCCGCCGCTGGCAGCTCTTTCAGCCACGACCTTGGCAAGAGCCATCGCGGTCGCCTTCGCGCCGCCATTCTCCGCGGAACCGCTCTGCCGCATTTCCTCCCAGAGGGTGCTGCAAACGGTGATGGCATTGCCACCCAGACCCAACGCCATTGCGGCCCGCATTGGTACGGCAAGGCTGGTAATATTGAGCGAGGCGGCAATTGGCATTGGCCCCAGCATATGAGCCACATCGAAATGCCCCACCGAAATCCTGTCCCGAATATTGGCCCAGGACGTTTCCCGGACCAGCCTCAGGTCGATCCCCTGTTCATCGGCAAAGCCAAGCCGGGCCGCTGCAACCAAAAGCGCGCTGTCCAGAAGCGGAATATATCCGGCGATGACTGTATCTCGAGACCGCGGGGTCATGGGGCTTTCCTGATCGACGTTTCTGCGTTTGGAACTGAGTGAAGACACGGCATCGGTTAGTCCTCCAGCAAGCCTGCTGCGATGACGAGACCTTGCGCCACCTCGATGATTTTCCGGCTCTGGTTCATCGCCGTCTTTCGGAGCAGCTGGTAGGCTTCGTCTTCCGACACGCCCTTGGACTTCATGAGAATGCCCTTGGCGCGGTCAATTGTTTTCCGGTCGGCAAGTTCGCTCTTGGCTTCCGCAAGTTCCCTGTTGAGCCTGGAGTAAGCGCGGAACCGGCTGATCGCCATATCGAGGATCGGCTTGACCCTTTCCTTTTTCAGCCCGTCGACGACATAAGCCGACACTCCGGCATCAACGGCGGCTTCAATCGAGCCTTCCTCTGACTTGTCGACGAACATCGCAATTGGCCGCTGAACGGCCCGTGTCACTTGAAACATGTGCTCCAGCTGATCGCGGTTCGGGTTTTCCAGATCGATAACGATCACATCGGGCTCGACTTCCTCGATCTGCCGCATCAGCCATTTCATCTGATCCACGATGATGACGTTGTCATGCCCGGCATCGCGAAGCCCCTGCTCAATGATGGAGGCGCGGATCCGATTGTCATCAATCACAAGTATGGAAAGCGAAGGCGTCATGGCGCTATTATGCGCAAGCACATTTATTGTGCAACGCGTCATTTCAATTTTCACCGCCGTTTGGAGCGAAAATCCCCGTTCAGGCGGAAGACAGGGATTTCTTCATGGCCTGGCGATGCTGAAAATGGTGAAACCCGGCGCTTTGTTTCGACAACCGCTTAATGGGTTCGGCCTGCGAACACCATCTGACACCGGGAACCGCTGTCCTTGCACTGCCGCCGCATCCACGTATCGTCGGATTAACCAGACTGGAATCATTAGCGGGTTCTGTTCTTTCTTCAGGCACTTGGACAAACGGGATACCCATGAAGACCGAAGGCTCGACACCACCGGCCAAAGCAGCCCGCGCCATTTCCCTGCGCGGCTGGCTTGAAATCGGGGCAAGACTGTTGAAGCGGCGCAAGACGGACCGGATCGGCCTTTTTGCCGCCGGATCTGCATTCTTCATTGTCTTGTCCATCGTTCCGGCACTGGCCGCATTCGTCTCGCTCTATGGCCTGACCACAGACCCGACCTCCCTCACGAGGCAGATCAACGGGCTGGAGGGCCTTGTTCCCGCAGGCGGGCTGGAGATCATTCGTGACGAACTTGCGCGCCTGACAAACCGCACCGACAAGAGCCTCAGCATTTCCCTGCTGACGTCCACCGCCTTTGCCATCTGGAGCTCCAACAGAGGCGTAACGGCGCTGTTCCAGTGCATGAATGCCGTCGGCAATCAAACAGAAGACCGGGGTTTCCTCCACTTCAAGGCTATGACCTTGCTGTTCACATTCAGCGTCATGGTTTTCGGCCTCATTCTTCTGAACGCCGCGGTTATGGTCCCCCTGGCTTTCCGGTTTGTCGGGCTTGCGGACGTTTACAAGCTTTTGGCCGGCGTGCTGATGCCGTTGACGGTCATCATCAGCGCCACGCTTGGTATCAGCGCGCTCTACCGCTGGGGACCCTGTTGCCGGCCAGCGGGATGGCACTGGATCAACCCGGGCGCGATCTTCAGTGCAATTGGCATAGCGACAGTATCAGCGGCCTTTGCCTATTATCTTTCGCACTTTGGCGACTTTGGAGCGACCTACGGCTCCCTGGGCGCCATGATCGGCCTCATGATTTGGATTTTTCTATCGACATATGTGGTTATTCTGGGCGCTCATCTGAACGTCGAGATAGGGGCACAACTCGACAACGAACCGCAAACCCGGATTCACACCTGAGTCCCCATCAGGGCATCAAGGACGGCATGGGAAGACCGGCAGCTGCTGCCAAGGCCTAAGCCAGAACCAAGGCCCCGCTTTATTCGCAAGGGAAACCAGAGGGTGACGCTTGGTAAGAAGCAGGCACAAGTCACTTTGACGGACCGCAAGCCTTTCATTCCCCGCAATAATTTGCTTGTCTTCCGGGCAATGAGTGGATGCTGGTGAGGAGTTCACATGCAACCTTTTCGAGGCATGTGAAGCAGCATCGCTTGATGACTTGGGAGAATGAGCGGCATGTCGAAGATCGCAATTGCAGGCTCTGGCTTTATCGGCCGGGCCTGGGCTATCAGCTTTGCCCGGGCAGGCTATGACATCGCCTTGTGGGATGTCGATCAGCAAGCTCCGGCAGCGGCCATTTCATATATTTCCGAGGTCCTCGTGGACCTTGAAGCCAATGACCTTCTGAACGGACAGACCCCCGCCGAGGTTGCATCGCGTCTTTCCGCGGAAACGGATCTTGCCACCGCTCTGAAAGGCGCAGTGCATGTTCAGGAAAACGCACCAGAGAAACTGGACGTGAAACAGGAGCTTTACAGTCAGCTGGATGCGCTTGCCGATCCGGAAGCGGTCCTGGCGAGTTCCACCTCGGCCCTGCTTCCTTCCCGTTTCACCGAACACCTGAAGGGCCGCTCACGCTGCCTCGTCGCCCATCCGATCAACCCGCCCTATCTGATCAAGGCGGTCGAGGTCGTCCCCTCCCCCTGGACATCGCCGGACGCGATGGAAGCCACACGCGCGCTCATGCTCGAGGCAGGCCAATCCCCCATCATGATGACCCGCGAGATCGATGGTTTCATCATGAACCGGATGCAGGGCGCCCTCCTAGAGGAAGCCTTCCGTCTGGTGGCAGGCGGCCATGCCAGCGCCGAGGACGTGGATATCGGTATCCGCGAAGGCCTTGCTGCGCGCTGGTCCTTCATGGGGCCATTTGAAACCATCGACCTGAATGCCCCCGCCGGCGTCCGCGATTACGCCACCCGGTATCAGGGCCTGTTCGCCAATCTGTTTGAGCAGATGAAAACCCGCGTCGACTGGACCGGAGAGGTTCTCGACCGGATAGAGGAAGACCGGCGGAAACGGCTCCCCGCCGACAAACTGGAAGAGCGCCAGAAGTGGCGCGACCGGCAGCTGATGGCACTCGCGGCCCATAAGCGCGTTCAAGAGGAGGAAGAGAAATGAGCACGAACGGTTCCCTCAAAGGCAAGGTCGTCATCACTTGCGCGCTGACCGGCGCGATCCATACGCCGACCATGTCGCCCTATCTGCCCATCACCCCCGATGAGATTGTCGCCGAGGCGGTGAAAGCGGCGGAAGCCGGAGCCGCGATCCTGCATCTGCATGCCCGTGATCCAGAG
>JBNKOQ010000151.1:0-7777 GCA_050294735.1 Roseibium sp.
CCGGAGGAAAGGCAACATTGACGACATCACCGGAAACCGCAGAAGCCAGTTCCATATCACCAGAGAAAAGAGCTCCCTCGCCCAGCGACGCACTAAAAGAGGCCACAAACAAATTGTCAGCCACTGAGCCGCCGCCCTTCGCCTGCGCAGGACTGCCATCAACACCATTGGAATCGCCGGCCTGAAGAAAGGACTGGAACGCACCGGCAACTTCCGACTGACCGGAAAACGGCAGCGCTCCGCCCCCACCCCCGAGAGCGCCAGCAGATACATCGGTCAACATTCCAATTGGCAGCAAATCAGCCCCCATAAGCCTCGCCTGAAACCAGGCAATAAATCACTCCCTATGGAAAGCAATCGCCGCGCCAATTGGAAAAATTTATTTCATACATTCTTTTCAATGCGTTAGAGAAAAAGAACTCACCACAGAAGCGCGCAACCAAGGAATCCTTTGCCCATACGGCAAAGCTTGCCGGGCATGCGCAGGGCGCAATTGGCTTGGAGTGCACACTTCTGTATAGTGCGCGAAAATTGAAGCTCTGCCCACTGCGCACAATCCCAGGATTGTCTTGTTTGGAGCGGCGCGGCACCACAACAGCCAGCGCACCCGGCACTTGGGCGATATCAAGGTGGTATTGAATGCCAAACAGTCTGGATCTTCCAGGGCGTCCGGAGGATACACGCGTCGTCGTCGCCATGTCCGGCGGTGTCGACAGTTCGGTTGTCGCGGCCCTGATGAAGCAGCAGGGATACGATGTCATTGGCGTCACCCTACAGCTTTACGATCATGGAGCTGCGGTTAGCCGTGCAAAGTCATGCTGCGCGGGCCAGGACATCCACGATGCACGCCGGGCCGCCGAGAAGATCGGCATTCCGCATTATGTTCTGGATTACGAAAGCCGCTTCAAAGAAGCGGTCATGGACCGTTTTGCGGACAGCTATATCGCTGGTGAAACGCCGATCCCTTGTGTCTCATGCAACCAGACCGTCAAATTTCACGATCTGCTGAAAACAGCCAAGGATCTCGGGGCCGATATTCTGGCAACCGGGCATTATGTGCGCTCTGCGGCAGCTGGCAACAAGCGGGCCATGTACCGTCCGACGGATCTGGACCGCGATCAAAGCTATTTCCTGTTTGCAACAACACAGGAGCAACTGGACTTCCTCCGGTTCCCTCTGGGCGGCATGCCGAAATCCGAAGTTCGCGAGCTAGCCCGTGAGTTCGGGCTGTCGATTGCCGACAAACCCGACAGCCAGGATATTTGCTTCGTCCCCAACGGCAATTATGCCGAAGTCATTCGCAAGCTGCGTCCCAACGCGGCTGAACCCGGTGACATCGTTCACATGGATGGGCGCATTCTGGGTAAGCACGAGGGCATTATTCATTACACTATCGGTCAGCGCCGCGGTATTGGCGTGGCCACCGGAGATCCGCTCTATGTTGTCCGCCTCGATGCGGATACCAAGCGCGTCATCGTCGGACCGCGGGAAGCCCTCGCGACCCGGAAGATTTTTCTGCGGGAGCTGAACTGGATCGGCGACACGCTTCTTGACGACGGCACGGAGCTCGACCTCTTCGCCAAGGTTCGTTCGACCAGGCCACCTGCTCCGGCCATCCTCCGCATGGTAAATGGTGAGGTATCTGTCGAGCTTGTGACCGGCGAAGCCGGTGTAGCTCCAGGACAGGCATGTGTCTTCTTCGACAATGACACGGAGAAAGCCCGCGTTCTCGGCGGCGGCTGGATCGCCCGCGCCGAAAGAGCCGGGCACTGGAAAGTCGATACTCAAACAAACGAGGTGGAAACCGCATGAACCGCAGCCAGTCTCTCCCCGACCGCATGCGTAAACTGATGACCAAGTTGCGTACGGATTTCGCAGGACTGACTTCGGAAACCAACCGGCTCGACGACACTGCCGTGCGGACCGCCTATGCCCGTTGGGCGCCCTATTATGACATGGTGTTTCGCGCGCCGCTCTACTGGGGCCGCCAGGCTGCGGTCAAACATATCAACACACTCGATGGTCACATTCTGGAAGCCGGGGTCGGCACCGGCATGTCCCTGCCTCTTTATCGCTCAGATCTCACAGTAACCGGGATCGATGTGTCGGAGGAGATGCTTGCACGGGCAAAAATAAGGGCAAAGAAACTGCCGAATGTCCAGGACCTGACAAGCATGGATGCCGGAGATCTGTCCTATCCCGACGATCATTTCGACGTCACGGTCGCCATGTATGTGATCACCGTTGTACCCGACCCGATCAAGGTTCTACGGGAACTGGAAAGGGTGACCAAACCTGGTGGAACCGTCATTCTGGTCAACCACTTTTCCGCGGACAGCGGCCTGAGAAGTCTGATCGAGAGTGCCCTGAAACGCTTTGCCAACCGTCTTGGCTGGCATTCCGAATTTCCGAAATCCAGGATCCTGGGGCGCACTGGGCTGCATCTGGAACAAGATCAGACCCTGCCCCCTTTCGGCCTCTTCACCATGATGACATTCAAAAAGCCAGCGTAGGGAAAGCTTTTTAGCCGCAGATGAGCAAATCAGGCATCTCGACACATTCCCCCGGCATCCCCGCTCCTTTTATCTCCCGATTAGGCCGGAGCCAAACTCCCCCCCGAACCCGGTGCGGTTCACGCCGCGTGATAGCAAAAGTTTCAGAGCTTTACAGGGTCGACAGGTCAATGTGACAACACTGTTCTAACTGCCGACCTATTCCTCGGACTTCATACCGTAATTCCTGACAGCACCAAGAACCTCGCTGACTTCCTCTTCAGAGAGAATATGCGGTGTTCCCACTGTACGGCTGAGAATGTAGGCGCGAGCGAGAACCTCCAGTTCCTCCATGCGCCACAGCCCCTTCTCGAGTGTGTCCCCGACAACAACGGCGCCGTGGTTGGCCATCAGACAACCGCTCCGCTCTTTCATGGCATTCGTGACTTCAGCCGCCAGAACTTCACCGCCAAACAGCGAGTAGCCTGCAAGCGGCACGGTGCTGCCACCGAAAATCGCAATCATGTAGTGACAGGCGGGAATTTCCTCCCGGTTGATCGACAGTGCCATGCAATGAACCGGATGCGCGTGAACCACCGCATGCATGTCGGGTTTCGCCTTCAGAAGTGCCTGATGAAACTGCCATTCGGTTGACGGCGGAAATGGCCCCTCCGGCGCGCCACCGCCCTCGATTGGCAGGGAAGCCAGCATGTCCGGGGTCATCCGTTCATAGGGAATACCCGATGGGGTAATCACCATGCGGTCACCGGCTCTAACCGAGATGTTGCCCGAGGTGCCCTGGTTGATGCCACGGTGGTTCATGTCAATACAGGCGTCGATGACTGCCTGACGAAGTTCGATGCTGTCTTGATAGGGAGGCTTCAACATGATTTTCACGCGAGGTTGAGCATTTCTGCTGCTGTTTCGGAACAAGTGGCCACATGGGTGGCATAGCCACCGCGAATGGCAGCAAGCATCGGCTTTGCGCGGTCAGGGCCGGAACCGACCAGAAGCCCCATGTCCTTGTTACGCATCTGGTCGAGGGTCACGGCGATCATTCGATCCTCGATCTCCCTCTCGAGACCATTGCCGTCGTAATCGATCAGACGGCCGCAAATAACGCCGACCGCTCCTTTTTCAGCGCAGGCGTCGACGTCTGAACGATCAAGAAGGCCGGTATGAACGACATGGCTGTCCTCCGTGCAGGTACCGCAAGCGAAGATCGTCTTGTTGCAATTGGCGACCGCTTCGAGCTGCATCTGAATGACGGGCTCCTGCTTGAGGCGCTCGACAAGCGCTCGATCGGACAGAAGCAGCGGCACATGAAGATTGACGCAGTGGGCTCCGTAGCGCCGAGCAAGAGTGGCCGAACAGGTTTCCGCAGCAAAGCCAAGTGCTGCCGGACGCGAACCGACAAGCTGCACCACAGTCAGGCCTTCGACCGTAACCCGTGGCGCGGCCTCGGCCACCCGGTAAACAGTTTCCCCCCAGGCCACGCCAAGCCGGTCTCCCGGCTCTAGAAGGCTCGGCAACCAGTCAGCCACCACCCGGGTGATCCTGTCCAGAGATTGATCGGAGCCGCCCGGCGCGGACGGGACGACAATGGCATCCTGAAGTCCAAATGTTTCGGTCAGCCTGCGGGCAAGTTCCTGATTGCGGAAGATGTTGCTGTCGAGTGTGATCCGAACATAATCCCGTCTGCGCGCTTCAGACAGATAGTTGACCACCGTCGCCCGGGAAATGCCCAGACGTTCGGAGATTTCGTTCTGGTTCATGCCGTCCTGATAATAACACCAGGTGACCTCGATGATGGCTTCATCCTGGGACCGGGCGCGCGCGACCGCCTTGCCTTCGGCTTGCCGGGGTCTGTTCGGACTAGGCGTCATGCGCTCTTGGCAACCTTGGCAAGATCCGGAAACAGGCTTGCCAGCCCTTCCTCGCTTGCGGGGCACACGCCGCGTTCGGTAATCAGGCCGCTGACAAGATGGTTCGGCGTCACATCGAAGGCCGGATTGCCGCCGGGCGTGCCAGTCGGCGTGACCTGAACCTGACCAATCCTTCCATCTTCCGTAAGCCCCTGGATATGGGTCACTTCCTGCTCCTGACGCTCTTCGATGGGAATTTCCGCGACGCCGTCATCGACGGTCCAGTCGATGGTCGGCGATGGCAAGGCAACATAGAAGGGAACATCGTTTGCCTTTGCCGCAAGCGCCTTCAGATAGGTCCCGATCTTGTTGCAAACGTCACCCCTGCGTGTCGTCCGGTCAGTGCCGACGATCACCAAGTCGACCTGACCGTGCTGCATCAGATGGCCGCCCGCATTGTCAGTGATGTAGGTGTGCGGAATGCCATGACTGCCCAGTTCCCAAGAGGTTAGCGCGCCTTGGTTCCGAGGGCGGGTCTCATCTACCCAGACGTGGATCTGAATACCGGCGTCGTGAGCATGGTACATCGGGCTTGTTGCCGTTCCCCAGTCGACGGTGGCAATCCAGCCGGCGTTACAGTGGGTCAAAATGCGCACCGGTTCTCCGGCCTTCTTGGTTGCGGCGATCTTCCGGATGATCTCCAGTCCGTTTAGCCCGATGTTGCGATTGATCTCGACATCTTCGTCTGAGATCTCGTGCGCGAGTTCCAGAGCAGCTGCCCTCCTCTCCTCTTCCGGCAGACCCTTCAGCCGCATTCGGCAGCGATTAAGTGCCCAGCGCAGGTTGATTGCGGTCGGGCGGGTCCTGTCGAGAAGCTCCCAGGCCTCATCCAGATGCGCGTTAGAGGGATCAAGCTTGGCGGCAAGTGCCATACCGTAGGCTGCAGTCGCTCCGATAAGGGGTGCACCTCGCACACGCATCTCGACGATGGCATCGGCAAAATCCTGCAAGGTGTCGACCTGCTGGATACGGAATTCATGCGGTAGCCAGCGCTGGTCGATAATCTGCAGCGCAGCCTTGTTATCATCCCACCAAAGGGAGCGGTAATGTGTGCCGTTGACCTTCATAGGATGTCCTTTGCGTTATACTGGCGTGCGAGGTTCAGAAGCGCCTGGATCGACCGGATCTTTTCCGCGCAGAGAATAAGTTCGGCTCCCATGGCAAGATTGCGGGCTTCAAGACGGTACTTGAGGGCCTCGTCCTCGATGTCTTCGAAATCGGCGTTATGGGCGAGCGACAGGGTGCGGCGGTGCATTTCGATACCGCAGAACGCCATCGCATCCCGACGGATCTCGGAGAGCAGCCCGGCACAGACTTCATCGGAAGCCTGTCCCTGATCCTCGAACAGGGCTGCGGGATAAAGCATACCCGTTCGCTCTGTCTTCCAGAGATGGGTGAACTCGGCCTCGAAGGCCGCCAGTGTTTCGTCGATAACCGAAAGTATCCAGTCCTGGTACCGCTCAAGATCCGTCGCGGCGCGATGCGCCGGCTGGCTGAAATAAGCCATCAGGAAGTTTGCCACCAGCATGCCAACGTCGAATCCCATCGGTCCGTACTGAACGAATTCCGGATCGATGATCCTGCTCTCGGTCGCCGTCGACATGATGGAGCCGCTGTGCAGATCACCATGGACCATCGTTTCGGTGTTCGATGCGAACTTCATCAGCATGCGCTGCGCCCGCGTCTTAAGCTCGAGATTGCCGCGAAGGTTCGCCACGACCGGGTCAAGCCCCACGGTGTGGTGGTTCATTTCCGCCGCATAGTAGGGGTCAGTGAAGACCAGCGCTTCCGTGATCGCCGGCACCTCGACATTTCCAGAAAACAGCCCCACATCCTTCTTCTTGTCAGCGCTTTTCATCGAAAGTTCCGAGCCCCGGAAAGCAGTTCGGGCACAAAATTTCCCGAGAAACTCTCCCAGCCCCGCCACTGTTTCGCCGTCGATCAGCTTGCGGCGCAGGATCTTATGGGGAGACAGGAACTCCATCACGATCAGCGCTTGGATCTCATCGAAATGGAAAACCTCTGGCACCGCCCCCGGATCCCGCGCGGCCTGCCGGACAAGCGCATGGTTTTCATAGAAAGCGCGATAGAGCGGTAATGGCCAGCTGTCGCCAACAAGCCGAACGTAGGGCAGCGCCTGCTTGACGATGACCGCTCCCTGCGGGCCTTCCACGATAAAGACGAGGTTTAAATTGCCGTCGCCGACTTCACGAACCGTCCAATCGGCTGGGTTACGGCCGACACGATCCACAATAGCCGGAATCGTCGATAACCGGGCTCCGAGTTCATCAGGCGTAAGCGGAGTGTATTGGGGATTCTGCGGGGCTTGTGTTTCCATCTTGATGTTCTTTCCTCCCAATTTGTTCCGAATAAAGGTCAAACTTATTCAAAAGTCAACCAAGTTGACAAATGACTATTTTACGTGCTGTAACGAGATCAGCGAGAGAGGAGCTCGCCAAGAAATGGGAGGAAAGGTGGCAGAAATCACCTGCAAACTGAGCGGCCTGGAGAAATCCTTCGGACGTAACCACGTCCTGCGCGGGATTGATCTGGAGTTGCGGGCCGGCGAAGTAACGGCCTTGATGGGAGCTAACGGCGCCGGCAAATCGACGCTGGTCAAAGTGCTGTGCGGCTATCATTTCGCCGATGCCGGAAAGATTGAGCTTGGTGGTGAGCCCTTCGCCCCAACCGATGCCGCCGACGCGATTGCCAAAGGCGTCGTAACTGTCCACCAGTCCATCGATGATGGTGTCATTCCCGACCTTGACGTAGCCACCAATCTTACCCTGGATCGCTTGACCGAACCCGGCGTCGGTCTCTTTGTGAACGACCGCAAACTGCGCCAGCAGGCCCGTGAAGTCGCAGAGAGCATGGGGTTGACCATGGACGTGCGTACCCGGGTGGCCGATCTCGATGTTGCTGACAGACAGATGATCGCCATTGCCCGTGCCATGGCCAGAGCTCCGAAATTGCTCATCCTTGACGAGCCGGATACTTTTGTGGATAACCGTTTTGAAGGCGAACTTTACGAAAAGTTGGAGAAGTTAAATGAAGAGCTTGCCATACTTTTGGTTTCGCACGATGTGGGTACCATAACGAGCTGCGTAAAATCTATTGCCTGTGTAAATAAGTACCTGCATTATCATCCGAGTAACGTAATTTCGCAAGAGCAGCTGGCCAATTATAATTGCCCGATTCAAATCATCTCGCATGGCGAAATTCCGCATACCGTTTTAAAGCACCATCATCATTAATATGAACGCGATAATAGAATTATTTTCATACGATTTTTTTCAGAAAGCCTTTTTGGCTGCCGTGTTTGCCAGTATCTCGTGCGGAATTATTGGGGCTTACATCGTT
>JBNKOQ010000152.1:0-7768 GCA_050294735.1 Roseibium sp.
ACCCACCAGTACGAGTTCGCCCGTCTGAACCTGGACTACACCGTGGTGAGCAAGCGCAAGCTCCTGCGGCTGGTGAAGGAGGGGTACGTGGACGGGTGGGACGACCCACGGATGCCCACCATCGCCGGGATGCGGCGGAGAGGTTTTTCGACGTGGCGATTGCCAGCACGAATTTCAAGTCGTCCCACTTCTCCATAGCTGTGCATTATTGCACAGATAGATTTCGATTTTGTGGAATTTTTCAAAGGCAGTGAAAATCATAGCTTCTCCCTGTCCAACACAGGAGATACGACCATGACAATCCAGGCTCTCGCCCTGATTACAGTAACGAACAAGGAAACGCTCGCCAGATACAGGGATCTGGCCGGGGACGCCCTCGCAAAGCACGGCGGCAAGGTGGTTGCCGGAGATCCGGCCCCGACCGTTTTGGAGACAGCCTTCGAGGCGCCGACCCTGGCCGCGCTCCTGAGCTTTCCAAGCGTTGAAGCCGCCACGGCGTGGCGCCAGGATCCTGCCTTGGCGGATATCCATGCGCTCAGGAACAGCGGCGGCAAATCGACGATCGTCGTGCTGCCGGCATAGCTCCGGTCAAAAAAGAAGGCGGCCAATGGCCGCCTTCCGGTAAAGCAGACATTCGGGCCGAATTACCGGACCGGTTTGACCAGCCGCATACGCCAGGTGACGCCCTTTTTATCGGAAACGAGGCGGTAGTCGTCGAGGACTTCCCATTTCGACGTGTCGTCGGTGGCTTCCCAGAGCTTAGCGATCAACTTGTTGGCGCCGCTTTCCGGCCGCTTGGGCGAATACATCGACAGCGCGATGACACCGTCCTCTTTCAGGAACGGCACATACCGGGCGACAACTTCCGCCGGATCTTCGGCAAAATGCAGCACCTCGTTGAAGACGACGGCTGAGAAGGTCTCGCCCTTGTTGGGCTCGAACGTGTGCATGTCGCCGGCGCGCAGCGACGCGATTTCTGGATCCACATTGGCGATCTGCAAGGAGGCCGGTGACAGGTCCATACCGACATACCGCTTGATCCCCATCGGCTGCAGGCGCTCGTAGAGCAGCCCCTCGCCGCAGCCGATGTCCAGGACCTCTTCCATGGACCCGGTCAGGTTCAGCCACATACCGATGATGCCGTACCGGCCGCTTTCGGGAAGCGAGCGCAGGAACGCCCAGCGGCCTGCTTCATATTCCTCATCCCACCCTTCGGCGGTGCTGGCGTTCTTCGACATGAAAACTCCACTTAAATGCCGCCCCGGAGGCGGTTCTGAATCAGACTATCCGGATCACTTATAGGGATCGGCCGCGTCGCGCAAACCATCGCCGAGGAAATTGAACGCCAGGACCACGATGATAATCGGCAGAACCGGAGCCATCAGCCACGGATAGACAGTGATCACCGAGATGTTCTGCGCCTCGTTGAGCAGCACCCCCCAGGAGACGGATGGCCGGCGAAGGCCGAGGTTGAGGAAGGACAGCGCGGTTTCCCCGAGGATCATCGACGGGATCGACAGGGTCGCCGAGGCAATGATGTGGCTGGTGAAACCGGGCAGAAGGTGGCGGGTGATCACCCGTTTCGGCTTGGCCCCCATCAACACGGCGGCGCGGGCATATTCCTCCTCGCGTAGAGACAGCAGCTTGGACCGCACGGCCCGGGCCAGCCCTGGCCAGTCCAGCAGGCCAAGGATCATGGTCAGGCCGAAATAGATCCAGACCGGGCTCCAGGTCACCGGCAGGGCCGCGGACAGAGCCATCCAGAGCGGCAGTTCCGGCAAGGACCGCATGATTTCGATCAGGCGCTGGATCAGATTGTCCGCAAGGCCGCCGAAATAGCCCGCAATGCCACCGAAAAACAGCCCGAGCACAATGGAAATGGCCACCCCGACAAGACCAACGGTCAAGGACAGCCGGGCCCCATAGATCAAGCCGGACAGCTGATCCCGGCCGAGCCGGTCGGTGCCGAGCAGGAACAGTGTTCCGTCCTTGGCCGGGCACATCAGATGGAAATCGGCCTCGAACAGCCCCCAGAACTCGTAGGGCGTGCCGGAACAGAAAAACCGGATCGGCTGAATCTGTTTCCTGTCCTCCTCGAAGACCCAACGCATGTTGCGCAAGTCGACTTCCGATTTCATGCCATAGACGAACGGCCCGACAAATGTGCCTTCGTGAAACAGGTGCGGCACCTGAGGCGGCGCGTAGAGATAACCGTTGTCCCGTGCGTTGGGCGTATAGGGCGCAATCTGTTCGGCAAAGGGAACGCAGAGATAGAACAGGATCAGGACGATCCCGGACCACATGGCGACCTTGTGGCGCTTGAACTTCCACCACATGATCTGCCACTGGGAGGCCTGATAATAACGCTCCTGCTCCGCCGTCAGTTCTTCGGTGACCGCCGGATTGAAGGGTTCCGGGTCGACATAATGCTGCACGCCGTCTTGCTCGTTCACACTCATGATGCAGCCCTCCCGCCCAAGCGGATTCGCGGATCAAGAACGGCGAGCAGGAGATCGGAGACCAGCATGCCGAGCAGTGTCAAAATGGCCACGAACAGCAGGATGAAGCCGGCAAGGAACTGGTCCTGGCTCTGCAGAGCTGACAGCAGAACCGGACCGACCGTCGGAAGGTTCAAAACAACGGACACGATCACCGAACCGGACACCAGCGAGGGGATCAGGTTGCCGATGTCGGCGATAAACGGATTGAGCGCCATGCGCAGCGGATATTTGGTCAGCAAGCGCCGTTCGCTCAGCCCCTTGGCCCGCCCTGTGGTGACATACTGCTTGTGCAGTTCATCCAGGAGGTTCGCCCGCAAGCGGCGGATCATGGCGGCTGTTCCGGAGGTTCCGATCACGATGGTTGGAATAATCAGATGTGCCAGAACCGACACCGCCTTGCCGGTGCTCCAGGGCTGATCGATGTACTTGGGATCCATCAGACCGCCAACGGACAGACCAAACCACTTGTTGAAGAGATACAGCATGATCAGGCCGAGCAGGAAGTTCGGCACGGCCAGTCCGATGTAGCCGATAAATGTAAAGCCGTAGTCTCCCCAGGAGTACTGCCGGGTGGCGGAATAAATCCCAATCGGGAAAGAAACGATATAGACGAACAGGATGGTGGCGAAATTCAGCAGGACGGTCAGCGGCAGGGTTGGGCCAACGACATCCGACACGGGCCTGTCGAACTCGAATGACCAGCCCCAGTTGCCCTGGAGCAACCCGTCAAAGCCATGCGGCCCGCTCCACATGCCGACCCAGATCAGGTAGCGCTCGAAAAACGGCCGGTCGAGCGCGAATTCCTTGCGCAGAAACTCCAGCTTGGCGACGGAAGAAGATTCGCCCGTCGATTTCAAAGCGGCGATCTGATTGGAAATATAATCACCAGCCGGAAGCTCAATAATAAAAAACGTCAGGAAGCTGATGACAAACAGCGTCGGGATCATCGCCAGGATCCGGCGCATTATGTATTTCAACATGGAAACTTCCCCACTTCCCTCACCCTTGCCGGGTGTTATTCGGGACATTATTCAAGCGAACGCCCGCTCGATCCCAGAGGAACCGGGCGGGCATATTATACACGAAGTTAACGGGCGGATTCGTCCAGATAGAACTCGTCCATCCGGTGCAGACCGAATTGCGCGCCCGGGTCCCATCCGTAAATCGCCGTCAGCGGCACATTCTGGACACCGTTGATCACAACCGGTTGCGGCACTTCCGATACCAGCCCGATGCGGATGGTTTCCTGCGCATGAATGTCGAGCATCTCGGTCCAGATTGCCGTGCGCTCTTCAGCCGAACGGGACTCCAGCCAGTCTTCATAAAGCTCCATCAGGCGAATGGCAGGCTGCCAGTCCGGCTTCTCACCGCCCTCGCCGGCTGTCTCGTAGTAATCGCCCCAGCCGAACCAGCTCAGAACGTTACCATTGGTGGGAGCAAAGTCGCTTGGCGGCATTTCCGAGGTCGGAATGCCGTTCTCAACGCCCCACCAAACCGACATCACCAGGTCGCCGGTGATGGCCCGTTCGCGCAGGATGTCGCGCTGGCTTGGTTTGATGTAGAGCTGGATACCCAGCTCTTTCCAGGTCTCCTTGACGAGTTCAAGCGCATCAGCCTGGGTCTGGCTTTCACCGGCGGTTTCGACGATGATCTCCAGCGGCCGGCCATCGGGCATCAGGCGCAGCCCATTTCCATTACGCTCGGTCAGGCCGATTTCATCAAGCAGAGCATTGGCCTTGTCCGGGTCGTATTCGGCCCAATCGGTCAAATACTCGGCCTTGTAAAGCGGGCTGGCGCTAAGCACCGTATCGTTGCCTGCCTTGCCGAGGCCAAAGAACAGGGTCCGGTTGATCAGTTCCCGGTCGATGCCGAGCGATAGGGCATGACGGAACCGGGTGTCCCGGAGCAACTTGCGCCAGACCGGGTCCTTGACGGTTAAATTCGGCAGGATCGAGATTTCCGATCCCTTGGAATTGGCCCAAAGCGCAGTGTTATAGCCGTGTTGCGCCTCGCCCTGCTTCAGAACCGTAATGTCGGAGAAAGACAGGTTCCGCGCCTGCAGGTTCGTTTCTCCCGCCTGGGTCTTGGCCGGGATCAGCTTGCTGTCGGCAACCGTCATGATGACCTTGTCGATATAGGGAAGCTGCTGCCCCGTGCTGTCGATGCGGTGGTAATAGGGGTTGCGCTCAAGAACAAACCGGCGGTCACTGTCTCCGGATGTGCGCACCCAGGGCTGCAGCGAGGGCAGATCCGGATTGCGCGCGTTGTACATGTCGTCCTTCTTGTTGTGCAAAGGCGCCCAGCTGCGCGCCTTCACCTCTGCGGCTGCCTTTTCAATGAAAGCCGGATCGCCGTATTTTTCGTGAAACTGCTTCAGGTAATGCGCCGGGCGGTAAATGAACGGAGGGCGGGCCTTCGCCAGCTCCGGCAGGAACAGCGGGTTTGGATCTTCCCAGGTGAAGCGAACCGACGTTGGGCTGAGAACCTCGAACTTCGGCGGCTTGCCATCGGCCAGGAGAAACGGCGGCAATCCCGCAGGATTGAGCTGTTCGTTGGATGCGACGTCCTCATAGTAATAGCGGATGTCTTCGGCGCCGAAGGGCTCCCCGTCCGACCACTTGTGGCCTTCCCGGGTGTTCAGGGTGAAGATCCGTCCGTCTTCCACCTCAACGCTTTCAAGAATATCCGGAACCAGCTCGAGTTTCTCGGTGTAGCCGACGAGACGGGCATAGCCCCAGACGTTGATCAGGCGCACGTCCTTGGACCGGCCGATCAGCGTGTTCAGGCTGCCGCCGGGTGTCCCAACGGTTCGGCCTTCCGCCTCCAGGTCAACGATCAACGGCTCGCTTGGCACCCGTTCGGCAACAGGCGGCAAGCCCTCGGGCAAGCCGGGCGTTTCCAACAGATCCAACGCCCGGGCAGGAGGCCCGGCAAGCGTTATGGCCACGAGCGCGGTTGCGCCAAGCCCTTTCCAGAGTTTCATGCTGCAGTTCCCCTGATTGCGCCCGGGTGTTTCCCCGGTACGCAGACAAAATGATCTTTTTCCAGTTCAAACAGAGACGGCATCATGCCGTCCGTCAGCCGAAACGGTTCCGGCCAGGCGGACGGATCCGATGCGCGCTGTTCCCCCAGCGCGGAAAAGTCGAGTGGAGCGTTAAGGTCCGGCTCAGGCACGGCGGACAGCAGAGCCTTGGTGTAGGGGTGGAGCGGATTGGACACGATTTCCGCAGTCTCCCCGACTTCGACGACACGCCCCCGGCACATGACCGCGATCCGGTCGGCGATATAATCGACCACCGCCAGATTGTGGCTAACGAAGAGATAAGTCAGGTTGAGGTCCCGCTTCAGATCCTGAAGAAGGTTCAGGATCTGCGCCTGGACAGACACATCAAGCGCGGACGTCGGCTCATCGCACAACAGAAATTCCGGATTGAGCGCAAGCGCACGGGCGATGCCGATTCTCTGGCGCTGACCGCCGGAGAACGAATGCGGATAGCGGCGCAGGAAGCGGGCATCGAGCCCGACGAGGTTCATCAGCGCGCGCGCGCGTTCGGCCTGCTCTTCAGCTGTGCCGATACCATGGATCTGCAGCGGTTCGGTCAGAATGTCGTTGACCGTCATGCGCGGATTCAGGGAGGAGAACGGATCCTGGAAGATCAATTGCACCCGGCGCCGGTAATCCATCAGATCGTCACCGGCCAGTCCCGCGATGTCCTGTGGACCATCGCCGCGATTATAGAAGACCTGACCTTCGCTCAAATCGATGGCGCGCAGAATCGCCTTGGCTGCCGTGGTCTTGCCTGAGCCCGATTCGCCGACCAGCCCGAGGCATTCGCCGCGCCGTATCGTCAGGTTGATACAATCCATCGCCGTCAGGACGGAGGGAGTTCCGCCAAACAGCCCACCGCCTTTTCTGAGATTGAAATGCTTGGTGGCATCGCGCATCTCGACCAGCGGCTTACCAGGCTCGACCCGGCACTCGATCCGTCTCTTCTTCAGATCATCCGCATTGACTTTAATCGGCCGGATCGGAACGAGCCGCTCATCCTTTTCCATATGGAAACTGGGAACCGCATTCAGCAAGGCTTTCAGATAGTCATGCTGCGGATTGTTGAACAGCTGCTGCGCTGTCCCTTTTTCCATGATACGGCCGTGATAGATGACGACGACCTCGTCGGCCATATTCGCGACGACGCCGAAATCATGGGTGATCATCAGGACCGACATTTCCAGTTCGGACTGGACATCTTTGATCAGCTTCAGGATCTCTGCCTGGATAGTGACATCCAGAGCAGTCGTCGGTTCGTCGGCGATCAGCAGGGCCGGCCGGCAGATCATCGCCATTGCGATCATCGCGCGCTGGCGCAAGCCGCCGGAGAGTTCGAACGGATAGGCATCGAGCGCCTGCGCCGGATCCGGGAATTGCACGAGGCGCAGCATGTCCTGCGTCAGCTCGCGCGCTGCAGCCCTTCCAACATTCCGGTGCAAAAGGGCCGCTTCGCCAATCTGATCGCCGATGGTGTGCAGCGGCGACAGGGACGTCATGGGCTCTTGAAAGATGATCGCGATCTGGTTGCCGCGCAGATGCCGCATCTGCGGCCCCTTGCGGTCGAGCTTGGTGATGTCCACCGGCGGATCATCGCAACGCGGATCGGTCAGAACAACACTGCCGGCACTCACGCTGGCGGCTGGCGGCAAAAGACCCATGATTGTCTGGGAAATAACCGTCTTGCCGGACCCTGATTCTCCGACCAGGGCCACCGTCTTGTTCTGCGGAACAGCAAAAGTGACGTTGTCTACGGCGCGGGCGCGCCCCTCCGCTGTGTTAAAATCGACAGTCAAACCATCGATTGACAGAACATTCACAATCAACTTCCCCCATTGCGGCTTTCACCTGCTGTAAGCTTCCGCCTTTACAGAAAAAAGACAACCACAAATCCCAGTCACTTAGCAATGGGAAAGGAAGAAATTGGCGAACCGTGATGTAGATCACATTTTGACGGCCAAACTATTCGGCTGCGGTCGGCGAAAAGGCGATCTCTTCTGCATCCGGCTCGGCAAAGGGGTCCAGTTTCCAGACCTCCAGCGGCGTCGACCGCCCCCGCAGGGCAAAGTCCCCGGCGCGCTCCTCCCGCCGCTCGCCCGGCAAGCGAGCAACGGTTTCCGCGCTGGCCAGAATAACGACTTCCTCGCCGGCGCCGACTTCCCGGCCCAGTGTCTGCAGGCGCTCGGTCACATTCACCGTGTCGCCGACCACCGTATAGTTC